>CANJIC010000008.1 GCA_947474205.1 Planctomycetaceae bacterium
GGTAAGAAACTGAAACGCCGCCGCAGGTAAATTTACTGTCGCTTGGAACACTGTTGAGGTCTGCAAAACCAGTTAGATTGGCGCAAACTCCGGGATTCAGTTGCTTAAATTTTTCATAGCCACCAACTTGCTCGTCAAGAGTGCCGCATTGACCGTATGCGTTCCATCCCCAAGTGATCACTTGGCCTTTGGCGTCAATTGCAACGGAGTGGTAGTAACCAGCGGCGATAAATGATGCGCCAGTTAAGGAGTCACCGACCACGACTTTCAAATTGGAAGGCACATTGCATTGACCTTCGTAATTTCTACCCCACGCAAAGACGGAGCCTTTGACGGGCACGCCCAGATCATTGGGTTCTTTCGTAAGCGCCAAAGTATGTTCGTAACCGGCGGCCACTTCTTTGCACCGTTTGAAATCGTTGAAAGTTGGCGGAGGCGCCAACGCACCCCATGCTTTGGCGGGACCAGTTGGGGCTGCCGCAAAGGCAACTTGTGTTGGAGCAAGGAAAGCCGCGGCACACAATGCAAGTATGTTCAACAGGTTTTTGCAATGACCAAAGCGTGTTTGTAATGTTGCGGCTTTCCCCACCAATGGCGCGCAAAGCGATGTCTTTACGCTCTTTGCAGACAGGGCGCTGATAGCGTTTGTGTTTAAAATTGTCGATACAGGTAGCGGCATAAAAATCTTGGAAAGAATGAATCTGAGGGGCAAGCGCGGGGTCGTAGACAATAATATATACGCCCATTTAGAAGCAGAAACTGCATGAGAAAATGGAAATTGTGAAATTTATACCTAAGAATTGAAGCAAAAACGCCATTTAAAGCACTCGAATACAGGCTTTTTTGGCAAATGAGTAGTGTTAGCCCAAAATCCAGCAAAGAGGTTGCCTGTGTTACCCAAAGCGGGACAATTCCAGATTTAATTTCTCATTTGCTCGGTTGATTGTGTAACCCAGCCAATGTTACGGAGCAATGGTGACAATGGAGTTTGGCTCGGTGAGCAATTCGTACACCACTTCAACATCTTGCGGCAACATGCGCACGCAACCCATGCTGGCTTGCTTGCCGATGGAAGCAATGTCGGTTGTTCCGTGAATGCCGTAGCCCTCAAAGTTTTTATTGTGCGGCTCGATTCCTTTGAGCCCAATCCAGCGCTCGCCAATTGGATTCGCAGGATCGTTGCTGGCGAAATGTTGACCCGTGCGCGGGTTGCGCCATTCTGGATCGATCAACTTGCTGCGCGGACGAATGGAGAATGCGCCAATGGGAGTGCTGTTGAATTCTCCAAGTGAAATTGGATAGCTGGCAACCATGACTCGGCCAGGGCCATCGCCTTCGAAAATGTTGAGACGGAATTCACTTTTATGAACTTCGCCATGAAACGCGCCGGTTGGAGTTTTTAAAACTTGGCCAACGCGAATTGAGCGCTCAGTGGCCAAATGATTGATGCGCTGAAGAAAGCGCCACTCGCAATCCAAGTGAAGTGACTTGCGAATGTTGGAAAGCGAATCGCCTTCTTGGACGGTGTATTGCTTTGAAAAAGGATCATTGGCAAGCACGCGCTCGCTGAATGTTAGAACGGCGTTCACCTTGTTAATGGCTTCGTATGCGCCCAAACGGTCAGTGGCGGTGGTGGCGGAGTTGTCAAGAATGCGCGTGAGTGATTCACGCGCGGCCACTGGGTCGGTGTCCACTTGGGCCAGCGCCGCTTGCAACGATTCATTTGATGCGGCAATTTCCTGCGGCGTGCTGAGAGATTGAGTGGTTTCAGCAGCAGTTTGCTGAGCGCTTTGGGTTTGATTTTCGTTTGTGTTTGGGGCGGCCACAACGTTGGTTGCCGTTGGCTTTGGTGGTGCGGCAAGTTTTGCGTCGCCAATCACGGGCGGATTTTCATTTGCGTTCGCCATGACCGAATTGGTTTTTGAAGCGGGAGCAACGGCTGTCTGGATCGTTTCAATCGGCGCTTCGGTCAGAGTTTCTGGCGCGGCATTGTCAACAATTTCGCCAACATTTTCATGGCGAATTTCGCTCGCTGGAATTTCCGATTGCGATCCAAAGAACCGCCAGCCGATCCAGCCGAACACAATCACCAAACCTGCAAGCGCGAATAATTTCCAACCGCGGCGACGAATGCGTCGGCCATCGCTCGACATCATGCGCCGACCATCTGAACGAATGCTTTGACTAGAAAGAACCATGCGTGAATCCTTGAGTTGGAACCAGGTATTTGAAATCGGGTTGATTGAAGTGTGAACGTAAATGTGACTGCAAGTGTGAATGCAAGAGTGAGTTTATATCGGCAGAGTACACGGGTAAACCGCAACCTTGACAGACTTCTATTTCAAACAATGCGCGCCGAATGCGCAGCGGAGGGCGCGTTATGAAGAATGGTTGTTGCGCGAAGATTCAGCGACGGCATTCGTGTCGCTGACCAGCCACTTGGTGCGGAAATCGTGCGGTTCCATGGGCACATTGGCAACAATTCGACGCGCGTCGCTTGCGCCAACGGTGTGCGTGTGCGCAGCAAGTCGCGCAAGAAATCGATCGTAAAAACCGCCGCCTCGACCAAGGCGACCGCCGCGCGCGTCAAAGGCAACGCCAGGGACCAAGACAATATCTAGGGCGTCCACATCAATAGGCGTCCATGCGCTTGGACTTTTCACGCCCATGGAATCCACCGTGAAATGTTCATCGCTCAGCGACGCCACGGCGCCAACTTGAATGGTGTCGCCATCGACAATTGGAAAAGCAATTTTTGCGCCGCGGGCAAAAGCCTGGCGCAAGGCCGGCAGAATGTTGGGCTCGCTTGGCAAAGCCATGAATCCCATGATGACGTGCGCGCCATTCCACTCTGACCATTGCTGCAAATGGCGGCAAACCTCCGTCGAAACATGGGCGTTGGCTAGAACGCCCTTGAATTGCTTGCGAAGATTGGATTTCAATTCAGGAATCATTTTTGTGCTTCAGTTGCGCGCGGAATGTGTCGACAAGTTCGGGGTGGAATAGAACCCACTCATGCTGTTACTCTTACTTTTCGGCATTTGGTTTGTGGGCGGCGCAATCATCTTTTTGGAGACCTCATCATGTGTGGCATTGTTGCATATATCGGTAAACGACACGCCTTGCCAATTTTAATTGAGGGCTTGAAGCGCCTTGAGTACCGCGGGTACGACTCCGCTGGCGTTGCCATTTTGGATGGCAAAATGGAGATCGCCAAGAGCATTGGCCGCGTGCGTAAGTTGGAGGAATTGGTGGAGAAGACCGGCGGATTTAAGGGCACGATTGGTATTGCCCATACGCGCTGGGCCACCCACGGCGGCGTCACCGATCGCAACGCGCATCCGCACTGCGACGACAAAAAACTTGGCCACAACATTGCCATTATTCATAACGGCATCATTGAAAATTATTCCAGCCTGAAAAAATACTTGGAGGAGAAGGGGCACACCTTTGAGAGCGAGACCGACACCGAAGTCTTGGCGCATTTAATTGGCGAGTTGTACAAGGGCGACTTGGAGAAGGCCGTTCAGGCGGCGCTGCGTGAAGTGACCGGCGCGTACGCCATTGCCGCAATTTGCAAGACCGAACCCGATGTGTTGGTGGTGGCGCGCAAGGGCAGTCCACTGATGGTGGGCGTTGGAAAAGATGAATACATTGTGGCCAGCGATTCAAGCGCGATTGTTGCGCACACCACGCAGGCGTTCACGCTTGCGGATTACACGGTGGCCAAACTTACGCGCGATAGTTTCCGCACTTCGACTGTTGATGATGTTCCAGTTGACGCGCAAGTGAAGGAACTTGAATTTGATCTGGCTGAAATTGAGCTTGGTGATTTTGAACACTTCATGCTCAAGGAAATTTATGAGCAACCCGGCGCGTTGCGCACGTGCTTGAAGGGCCGCGTTGACACGCGCAGCGGACAAATTGTGCTTGGTGGCGTGTTGCAACACGCCAAAATGTTGGCGACCGCGCGCAGCGTGACATTTGTTGGCCAAGGCACCGCGCTGCATGCGTGCATGATCGCTTCGTACTTGATGGAGGAGCTTGGCAAGGTCAACGCGGACTGGGATTACGCAAGTGAATTCCGCTACCGCAATCCGATTGTTGAAGAGGGCACCGTTGTTGTTGCCATAAGCCAGTCTGGCGAAACCGCCGATACGTTGGCCGCGCTGCAAGAAGCCAAACAACGCGGCGCGTTCTCGCTTGGAGTTGTGAACGTTGTGGGTTCAACCATTAGCCGCGAGACGGATGCCGGCGTGTATCTGCGCGTGGGCCCGGAAATTGGCGTGGCCAGCACCAAGGCGTTTGTTGGTCAAGTCATGGTGGCCACCATGCTCGCGCTGTTTGTGGGTCGACGCCGTTATCTCAGCAATGATTTTGTTTCGTCGTTCTTGAAAAGTCTGGAGCAAATTCCTGACGCTATTGAGCGCACATTGAAGTTGAGCGACAAGGTGAAAGCGTCCGTGGCGAAATATATTGACCGCGAGAATTGGTTGTTCCTTGGTCGTGGTTTGAATTGGCCGGTTGCGCTTGAAGGCGCGTTGAAGTTGAAAGAACTTTCCTACATTCACGCCGAGGGAATGCCCGCCGCCGAAATGAAGCACGGACCGATCGCGCTGATCGACAACGGCATGCCTTGCGTATTCATTGCCACCAAAAATAGCCAGTATGAAAAAGTGTTGTCCAACATTCAAGAGGTTCGCAGCCGCGGCGGCCATGTGATTGCCATTGCCACCGAGGGCGATGAGCACATTGCAACCATGGCGGAGGAAGTGTTTTATGTTCCTGACGTTCCGGAATTGCTGCAACCGTTGGTGACCGTGATTCCATTGCAATTGCTGGCGTATCACGCCGCGGTGTTGCGCGGAAAAGACGTTGATAAGCCGCGTAATCTTGCTAAAAGCGTTACGGTGGAGTGATGTTTGCGGGTTGTCGCGGTGGCTGTGTTCTACGAGTAGCAGCGTTCAAACGCCAAACACTTTGGTTGACATGAGCGCGTGAACAATGCCATACAAGAAGTTTTATTTTGACTCCACGGACTGTTTCGGGGAGCCGCTTGTGAACGTAAAACTTTTTCCAGAAAAGTCCACATGCACCGTGTCGCCATCTTTGAAAGCGCCTTCCAGAATTTTTCCGGCGATCGCATTTTCAAGTCGCTGTTGAATGACGCGCTTCAATGGTCGCGCGCCAAATGATGGGTCATAGCCTTCGTTGGCCAGGGCCTCAATGGCCTTGTCGCTGATGGCAAGATCCAAGCCGCGCGACTTGAGGCGTATTTGCAGAAGTTTGATTTGAATTTGCACCACGCCCGCAAGTTGCTTCTTGGAAAGTTGATGAAAGACAACGGTTTCGTCGATGCGGTTGAGAAGTTCAGGGCGCAAATGCTTTTTCAATTCTCCGCGCACGTGCGCTTCGATGATTGAATCAGGCTGGCCTTTCTCGGACATTTCCAAAATGGCTTGCGCGCCAATGTTGCTGGTCATGACAATGATGGTGTTGGTGAAATCAACGGTGCGGCCTTGACCGTCGGTCAGGCGGCCATCATCAAGCACTTGCAACAGGACATTGCTGACATCGGGGTGCGCTTTTTCCATTTCGTCAAACAGAATTACGGCGTACGGACGGCGACGAATCGCTTCCGTCAGGCGGCCGCCTTCTTCGTAGCCCACATATCCCGGCGGCGCGCCGATGAGACGCGCAACGGAGTGTTGCTCCATGAACTCGCTCATGTCAATGCGAACCATGGCGTCTTGGGTGTCGAACAAAAATTCCGCCAGCGCTTTGCACAATTCTGTTTTGCCAACGCCAGTTGGACCAAGGAAAAGAAAACTTCCAATGGGTCGGTGCGCCTCGCCCAAACCCGCGCGACTGCGGCGAACGGCGTCGGCGATACTTTTCACGGCTTCGGCTTGACCCACCACGCGTTGCTGAAGGTGCTCCTCCATGCGCAGCAATTTTTCGCGCTCGCTTTCAATCAAGCGGCTCACGGGAATGCCCGTCCATTTGGCCACAACATGCGCAATTTGCTCGGAGTCAACTTCTTCGTGCACCAGCGCGGCGCCCGTGGCAATGCGCGCGTGCAGAGCGGCCGAAGCTGTTTTAAGGCGCGCGTCAAGGTCGCGCATTTCGCCGTATTGAATGCGCGCGGCTTTCTCAAGTTGGCCAGCGCGTTGCGCTTGCTCAAGCTCGGTGTTCTTGCGGTCCATTTCCAACTTGCACGCTTTGATGGCGTCCAAATCTTTTTTCTCCAGCTCCCATTGCGCCGTGAGTTTTCTATTTTGATCTTGCAGACCCGCGAGTTCCGCTTCAATGGTATCAAGGCGTTTGCGGCTGTCGGAATCTTTCTCCAACTTCAGAGCCTCGCGTTCAATTTCAAGACGCATGATGTCGCGGCGAATCACATCCAGCACCGCGGGCATGGAATCATTTTCAATGCGAAGGCGGCTTGCGGCCTCGTCAATTAAATCAATGGCTTTGTCTGGAAGAAATCGATCCGCAATGTAGCGCTGACTCAGCGTGGCGGCCGACACAAGCGCGCCATCTTGAATGCGAACTCCGTGATGCGCTTCGTAGCGATCCTTCAAGCCGCGCAAAATGGCGATGGTGTCCTCGACACTTGGTTCGCCAACAAACACGGGTTGAAAGCGGCGCGCGAACGCGGCGTCCTTCTCAATGTGTTTGCGATATTCCGCCAACGTGGTGGCGCCAATACAGCGCAATTCACCGCGGGAAAGCGCTGGTTTCAGCAAGTTGCCGGCGCTAGGTGAGCCCTCGGTTTGACCCGCGCCCACAATGGTGTGCAGTTCATCCATGAATAAAATAATCGAGCCTTCGGCGGCGGCCACTTCGCGCAGTACGGCTTTGAGCCGCTCCTCAAACTCACCGCGAAATTTCGCGCCCGCCAGCAGCGCGCCAACATCAAGTGAAAGAATGCGCGCATTTTTCATGCCCGCGGGACAATCCCCATTGATAATTCGAAGCGCCAAACCTTCGGCGATGGCGGTCTTGCCAACGCCGGGCTCGCCAATAAGCACGGGATTATTTTTCGATCGACGACTCAGCACTTGCATGCAGCGGCGAATCTCCTCGTCGCGGCCAATCACTGGATCAATCTTTCCTGATTGCGCGCGCTCGGTTAAATCAATTGCGTACTTCTTCAGCGCCTCCATGCCGCTCTCGGCGTTGGGATCGTTTGCGCCAGTTGAACCGCTGGCTTTGCGAATGGCTTCGATGGATTGCAGAACACGCGCGCGCGTGACGCCCAGCGTGCTTAACACTTCCTTGGCGGGAGTTTTTGTTTCGGTCAGCGCCAGCAGAAGATGCTCGGTGCTGACATAGGTGTCCTTCATGCGCTGCGCCTCGCGCTCGGCGTCCGTCAGAATTTGCACAAACGCCGTGCCAGGCGCAGCATTTGCGCCTTGCACTTTTGGCATGCGTCGCAGTTCCGTCTCCGCAACATCGCGCACGCGGTTGGCGTCCACGCCAGCGCGCTGCAAAATGCTGCTGGCAATTCCGTTTTTCTCCTCAACCACCGCAAGCAATAAATGCAGGGGAGTGAGCTCGCCGTGACCCGCCAAATTGGCTTGGCTTTGCGCGTTTTGAATGGCTTCTTGAGCCAAGGTTGTCAATTTGTCAGTCCGCATTGTGTCATGTCCTTTCAATGGAGCTCATCAGGCGTCCCTATGGACACATGTTGAGTTCATTAGATTTGTTTAGCAATCTGCGTGCCACTGTTCAGCATGCGAACCGGAAAGTGTGTCGGAAATACTTCCGGGCGATCATTCAACCAACTCACTAGCCAGGCAAACGCATCAACAAGTCGCGGACCCGGTCGGTTAAACATTTGATTGCCATCCACCACGGCGATGGCATTTGGTTTGTTGTCCATTACGGCCGGAAGCAGGGGCCACCACTTTGTCGCGCGCAGCACATCAAGTTCTTGCCACGCGCGATCAAGCGAGAAGCCGCAAGGACAAATCACAATTCGCTCCGGCGCGGCGGCGATGATTTCTTCCGGAGTCAACGCGCGACTTTTGGCGTGCGCGCTTTGCAGTGAATGTTGTCCGCCAGCCGCTTGAATAAGTTCGGGCGTCCAATGTCCGCCGCTAAATGGCGGATCGCACCACTCTAAAAACAGCACTTCTGGCCCTGGAATATAGGGATTTACGTAATCGACGGCGCTCCAATAGGCGCCGCGCAATTCCACCATGGCGCGCTCGGCTTGTGTCTGCAAGTTCGCCGCTTCACCAATCACCAGCGCGTCGTCAAACATTTGCCAAATGCTCGCGGGGTTCAAACTCACCACGCGCGGCTTGGGCGACATGTCGTTCGCAATGCGCTCCACGGTGCGCAGATCAATGGAGCACACATCGCACAAATCTTGCGTCAAGATTACATCTGGCTTGAGCGAGCGAAGCAACTCCTCGTTCAACTGATACAAACTTGCGCCACCACTTCCCGTTGCCAGCGCCGCGCGAACTTGCGCGTCAATGTCGGCGCTGCTTGCGGCGTGCGTAATTTGTTTGGTCAAGATGGGTCGGTCTTGGATTTCCAGCGGGTAGTCGCACTCATGGCTTCGACCCACCAAAAATGTGGCGCCGCCAATGCGGCACAAAAGTTCCGTGGCTGATGGAAGCAGGCTGACAATGCGCATTGGTGAATGCTAGGAATTGCCGCGCTTGCGCGGGAGAGCGAATTTTAAAAATAAATTTCATCCGTTCAATAAAAACGCCCCAGCTTTTTTGCGCGGGGGCGGTACAAGTGAGAAATGTTTTGAAATTGGGAATCCTAGATTCGAACTAGGACTAACTGAGTCAGAGTCAGTCGTGCTACCGTTACACCAATCCCCAAATAAATCACGCAGCGTGAATTCACAGTCTAGCAGGACTTTCTAGGCGTTTCTGCGCAGTTTTTATGGCGGCAACAGCAATTTACCTTTGCGACTTGGTCAAAAAAGACGCGTTGGTTTCAGCGCTTTTCTTGGCAGCGTTGCTGCCCAAAAGTTGCGACACCAAAATGCCGGCAAGCATGAGCGCGCATCCAACATACTCGCGGCTACTTAAGCGCTCTGCAGCCAAGAAAGCGCCCGCGATTGCCGCGAATGGACTTTCCATGCTCAGCAAAATTGCCGCGTGCGTTGGTGGCGCCGTGCGTTGTCCAACCACCTGCAACGTGAACGCAACCGCAACCGCAAGCGCACCTAAATACACCAACGACATCCACGCGCTTGAAACATGCGACCACTCTGGAAGTCCGTTGCGCATCATGAACATGAACGCGATCAATCCCGTGACAAGAAATTGCACGGCGGCAAGTTCAATGGGGTCGCAGCGCGGCGCGTATCGCCCAATGATTAACACATGAATAGCCCAGACGACCGCGCAGCCCAGCACCAGCAAGTCGCCGCGGCTCATATGCAATTCCGCGCTGACGCTGAGCAAATACAAGCCGACCGTGGCCAATGTCACGCCAAGCCACGCCGACCAACCAACGCGGTGGCCAAACAGCAAGCCAATTAACGGAACGAACAACACATACAAACCCGTGATGAAACCGGCGCTGCTGGCCGTGGTGCTTTCAATGCCTTTTTGCTGTAAATAGGCGGCAATCAGCATGGCCAGCCCCGCGAATATTCCGCCACTCCACAGCAGCGCGCCTGGCGAGGACGCATTCACTCCGCGCGCGCGCCGAACAATAATCAACGGCGCCAAGATTGCGGCGCCCATAAGAAATCGAATGGCCATGATTGAAAGCGCATCCAAACTTTTAGCGGCATTTTGTTGCGCCACAAATGCCACGCCCCAAATCAATGACGCCAACAGCAGTAACAAGTCAGCTTGAATTGTTACGCGGCGCAGGATCACGGTTTGTGGTGCGGGCAATGCACGGGGCCTTGCGCCGTCAACGCCTCGTCGGAATCCAGATTCAGCGTGGCGTTCACTGTTAGAAATGCATTCGGCTCGCAACTGAAACCGTTCGGTAGTGGAAGTTCAATGAGATAGCAGCGGCTGACCGAATCCCAGCGCTGATTATTCACGCTGATGTCCCCCAAATCGTATCTGCAAGAATTGGATGTGCTGGATTTCGGATCTGCAACATTCAACCGCAGAATGCCAACGGACCGAGTTGTTTGGTCGTCTTGATCAAGGCACTCGATATAAATAGCCACCACGGGCGTCTTGTCAGTGGCGCGCAGCGGAAAGTAACTCATCGGGTGCACAATGATTTTTCTAGAACGAAACGGCCAACAATCTTTGGTGGGCAACGCCGCAGTTTCGGTCGCGGTCAGCGCGGTTGAATCCATATTGGTGGTTTGACACGCCGCAATCAAGCAGCAAATCAGCAGGGCAATCACAGGCAACGCTTTCATGCATTCAGCATAACGCTCAAACGAAATACATGAGCACGCTAGACTGAGTGCATGAAGACTTCACACCTGCTTTGTTTGGGCGCCACATTCATGTGCGCATTTTTTATGGGCTGCAACACGCTCACCACTTCAAACACCGCGCCTGGCGCGCCAGTGCAAACGTCAGCCAATCAACCGCCCGCGACCAACGCCGCGCAATCCACTGAAGGACCTCGCCCCGCATTTTTAACGCCACGCTCCGACGGAACCTACGTTGATGTAAATGGTCGAGTGCTTGTGCCGCCAACCGTGATGTTGGGATTGACCATGGAGCAGCCTGGCGCCGCTTTGTGCAAGCATTTAAATCTCAACCCCGCGCGCACCACATTGCTGGTGGACATTATTCCAGGTCTGCCTGGCGACAAGGCTGGCCTTGTTGATCACGACATTGTGATTGCCGTTGATGGTTCGCCAAATGCAAGCACCAACGACATTCGCAACCAATTGAAGAAGATGAAGCCGGGCGACACGATCACGTTCATGATTCAACGCGGCAGTGAAAAGAAATCGGTCACACTGACAACGGTGCCGTGGATCGCCGAGCACATGGTGCGGCCGCTTCACGCGGGCTCATTCGCGCCGCCAAATCTGTCAAGCGCCGCCGAGCGTGAGGAAGTCCCACGCGAACTGATGCCAGTGATTGATCGCTTAAACCACATTGAGCAACAATTGAAGGAAATTCAAGCGGAATTGAAGAAATCTCCGCAAGCAACGCCGCGCTGATTCACGCCACGATTGAATGGGTCATTGTGCAATGCGGACAGTGAACTGCGCGGGCATGCGCTTGTTGGTTCTTGCTGAACATTTTGCAGATGTTGTTGCGAACGTGCTTGCCACATTCTGACCGAAGTGATTTGGCTCAATACGTGAGCGGAATTATTTGGCGGCAACAAGTTCAATCACGCTGTACTGATCCAAATTCAGCGTGACCAATTCGCCATCATCAAGGCGAATTTCAAGTCGATCAAGCCACACTTTGTCATCGCGACCGTGCACAAACCAAGAGCCAGTCTTGGATTGTTGATAGCGCACCACGACGCCTTCCATGGTTGTGGTCCACACATCATGCGTCTGCGCATATTGCTGCGTCACTCGAACGCGGGTTCCGGCGGACATGGATGGTGCTTCAAGGGACATGGGATTGTAAGTGTAGCCAACTCACACTTCGTCGGCGACAGCATTGGGACCAACGGTGGCTTGGCTCATGGTGGCGCGCCACGCGGCGGACATTCTGCGCTTGATCACATCATTTACGCGTTCAAGGGTCCAGCCTTCCAGCATGGCCGTAAGTTCAGCCAGAGTTCGCGCTTTACCAACGCGAAAAAGATCGCTGGTGATGGTGCTGGCACGGGCCATGGCGCTTTCACCCGACATAACCATACGACTTTTAAACCCAATTTTGGCGCGGTCAAACTCAATTTGATTCACGCCCGATTCAAAGCGAACAAGTTCGTCCATGATGCACTTGCTGGTGGTGGCGGCGCGTTGCGGCGTGCTGCCGGCGTAAATCTGCAGCACACCGCGGTCTCGACCCGTGGCGGCGCTGGCGCCAACGCTATAGCAAAGGCCGCGTTTTTCCCGCACTTCCGTGAATAAACGGCTGCTGGCTTCGCCCCCCAAAATCACCGCGGCAATGCGGAAGCCAAATGAATCAGGATCGCTTTCTGTTGGCGCGTCAAAGGCAAACGCCATGTGGGTTTGCGAACTGGCAAGCGTGTAATGATCAACGCCGCCACTTCGAGGGCCAAAAGTTTTCGCTTCGACATTGGTGCCACCCCAAGCGCCAAAAAGTTCCTGCAACTTTGGCATGGCATTTTCTGGCGACACCGCGCCGGCAATTGAAAGAATGGATCCTTGCGCAACCGCGCGTCGCTTCCACGTGGCTCTGACATGTTCAGTTGTCAATGATTGTAAACCCGCCTCATCGCCGTAGCCCGTGCGATTGAAGGGCGATGGAAAGTGCAACTTCGCCAAGCGCAACATGACCAAGTGTTGCGGATCATCTGGCAGCGCGTGCAACGCTTGCAATGAAAGTTGGCGAACAGGCTCCAGATGTTCCGCATCAATTCTGGGCCGCAGAACCATGTCCGCGATCAGTTCGAGCGACGCGTTCAAGCGCGACGCCAACATTGTTGCGGAAACTAAAACATGATTGGCGTTGACGGTGGTGCTGCGATCACAACCCAATGTGTCAAGCGCTTCGCTGAATGCGCGGCTGTCGCGCGCGCCAGAGCCGCGCACAATAAGCTCTGAAAGCAGCGTGCTTTCGCCTTCTCCAGCGCTTCCTTCAGGATCGCCGGCGGTGCCCGCGGGAATGGCGAAGGAGAGCGATGTGGTGGCCATTCCTGAAATTGGTTCAAAGGCAACAGTAAGCCCGTTGCTTAATTTTTCAATAAGTATGCTCATGATTTGTTCGCTTTCAAGAGTAGATCAGAAAGCCATTGCTCGGCGGTGTGCATGCCAACTGGTTGATGACGCAGCCAATCCGCAATGCGCAGCGCGCCAACCGCAAATAGATCGCGGCTCATCGCGCGGTGTTGCAACGACAAGATTTCATTGTCCATTGCAAAGGTTACGCAATGATCGCCAACCACATCACCTTCGCGAACACTGTGAATGTTTGTGTTCGTAATCTCTCCACCACTTGCGCGAACCGCCTCCGCCAAAGCAAGAGCGGTGCCAGAAGGTGAATCTTTTTTACGCGTGTGATGCGTCTCTTGAATTGTGATTGAGGCTTGTGAACCCAAAATAGTGGTGGCAACGGACGTCAAACGGGTCAAAATTGCGATTCCAAGTGAAGAATTTGAAATTTTTATTGTGGAAATCTTTTGCGACGCATTTTGGATGGCCGCCAGAGTTTTTTCACTCAAACCAGTTGTTCCAACAAGCAATGCGGCGTTCAATGTTGTTGCAATCTCAACCGCGCGACGCGCGCCAAGGTCGGATGAAAAATCCACTACAACATCCGCATTTCTTACTGTTTTTGTAATTTCATCAAGCGCGCAAATCATGGTGATGCGCTCAACTTTAGAGGCCGCATGTTGTATGGCTTGACCCATTCTTCCATTGGCGCCAACAAGCACAAGTTGAAGAGGTTTTGATGGTTGAAAAGGTATCAAAGTGGTCCGATTTTAAAAAAGTTTCAAAATGTTGTGTAAAGGTACTTCACAAGTCGTGTCGATAAAGGTACAAGTATGTGCGGAGACGCTACTGTTACGCAGCGCCTCCTCACTCCGACAACCTAGCGTAACGCATGGGAGCCACACAATGGCTAAGAAGAAGAAGGCTGCTAAGAAGAAGGCTGCTAAGAAGACCTCAAAGAAGCGCTAATAGCGTTTTGGTCTAATTAGAACCTTACTGAACAGTTCCAAAAGAGTCGACTTCAAGTCGGCTCTTTTGGTTTTTATAAATAGATTTCATCCATGCATCTTTCAACTATGATGCAGACTGGCAGGATGGACGATTGATTTCTGGCTATAATCCCGAACCGTACGCTTAGAACTTTAAGAGAAACAAATATGGCCCATGTGATCGCTGAACCTTGTATCGCAACCAAAGACGCATCTTGCGTTGAAGTGTGCCCCGTGGATTGCATTCATCCTGTCAAAGGCGCGGGCACATTCACCGACGCCACGCAGCTGTACATTGATCCAGAAACTTGCATTGATTGCGGCTTGTGCGTGGACGAGTGTCCCGTGCGAGCTATTTTCCCCAGCGAAGATTTGCCTGCGGAATGGCAGAAATACGTGCAAATTAACGCTGATTGGTTCAAGAAGAAATAAGTTTCCCCAATCGACGCCGCGAGTTGGCATTCGCGAAGATTTAATTTTTTTAATTCAGTGAGTCACCACGCGTGGTTCACTATTGCATTTTCTGCGACGCGCGTGGCGTCAATCTTTTTTATCGTGCGCCAATTTGTCCACGCCAATCACCGCGTCGGCATGTTCGGTCCAATCCACGGCGCGCGAGCCAAGAGCAATTTCACTTTTCAGCGTCTTGCGATATCCCAGCTTGCGAATAATTTCCAGTACATCCGTCCAGGTTGGAAATGATTTGTGATTCACGCGCTTAAAGGTGTCAATGGCCAGCAGGAACAAAAACTGCTCCTTGTTCATTTCGCCTTCTTCCGCGGTCTTCACAAAATCAGTCAGACGCCGACCAGGACCACGGCGGCGCTCCAAATTGGAAGCCTTGGCAACTTCAATATCACGGCGGTCAAGTCCAATTCGGCGGTCGGTGACATCCGCTGGCTTTGAATGGTTCTGAGGGTCAGGCGATGATGGATTATGTTTCATATGAAGTCGTTTCGTAAAAGTGGGTTGCCGGATTGCGAACTTGAATTCTAGTTACATTGTACCACCCAAGACTATTTCTCACGCATTGCAATAGTTCTCTAGAATGTTCCGTATGAGCGACGACTTTGAAGAACCAACTTTCAACCTGACCGCCGCCATTCTTGGATGGATTGTTCCAGGCGCGGGTCATTGGAAAGTGGGCGAAAAGGCTCGTGGAATGCTTATTTTGCTGGGTATTGGCGGTCTTTTTCTACTTGGCGTGCTGGTGGGCGGCGTTGATTGCGTGGATCGCCGCGAAGATGGCATGTGGTTTATTGCCCAAGCGGGCGCCGGTGGTTTGGCATTTGCCACGGATGAATTGAATACCGCAATTTTAAAATCAGGACGAGTGGGGGAGTTGTTGCCGCTGGCCGTTCAAAGCGGAACCGTCATGGTGAGCAGCTTCAAAGGCGCGGGTCCATCCAATGAAATTGGCACGCTCTTGTGCGGCCTTGCTGGCATGATGAATGTCATCGCCGTGCTTGATGTGTTGTATCGATCAACTTCAAACGCAAACGCAAACTCAAGCAATGGCGCACTTCAATGATAATTCAACTTGCCTACATTCCATTTCTGCAACCGCTGCCAACTGTGGCGCAGTGGTGGTGGCTGTTGCTCATACCAGCATGCGCGGCCATTAGCGTGACATGGAAAGCCGTGCGCTTGGAAACACTGGAACATTTTTGGCGCGAAGCAATCACCATGACGGTGCATTCGGTCTTGGCCATGGCGGCGCTTGCCGCGGCGCTTATGGTGTTGCTGCGGGTGGTCATTCCACTGCTGCCGACGCCCTAAGAGCAGCCTTCAATGCCGCCTTGCGGTCTCCATATTGTCGATAGAGGCGCAGAGCGTAAAAGAACAACGCGAACCAAGGAACTAGATCAATCACCACAGCGACTGGCATCCATACAATTTTCTGCGGATCTTCCCACAAGCGATCCTTGCCCATTTCAAGGCACGCTCCACTTGCGTCAAATTCCGCGCTTGGCGGAAAGAGTTCGTCATTGCGCGTGGTCACCCACACGCGAGCCACTTGAATCATTGGCCAGCCGGCTCCAAGCGTGGCGACACGAGTGCCGCGTTCGTACTGATCCATCGGTGACATTGCTGCCACGGCCCACGCGGGTGGTGAACCGACTTCTTCCACTTGACTCAGCAGCGGCGCGTATGCCTTCACACCATTGACCCAGCCCACGCCGATCGCCTCGTGATGTGAAACAGTCCACGGGTCGCGGCCGTTTGCGATCCAAGTATCAATATCCACAAGGTGCACGCCAACAACCATGAAGACGCTCCAAGCCGTAACACATACAGAGATGAATGCCGCGGACACAAGTGCCAATACCGCATCTGCAATCTTTCCATGCATTAGCGTGGTCCTTGCTTAGGCTTGATTCCCTTTCCAACACTTACTTTCGCGCCGATTGGTTTGTTGGATTGTTTGCCACGCAAGCGCCCCTTTTGTGCGGCGGCATTTTCGCGCGCGGTCTTGGCCACTTTCAAACGGCCGCTTAAAGCCATGATCATTTTTGTGCTGCGTCGAAGCGGACGATTCACACCTGTTGCTTCCGGCTTTTGCTGTGGAGCTAGGCCGCGTTTCTTTGGAGCAACGCGCGCGGCCTCTGGATCAGGCGTTAAATCAGGTGAAATGTCCAGCGCCAGCGCCACGCGGCCCCAACGCGCGCGGTCGCGCACTTCAACAAACACAAATGATTCACCAAATTCACTGGCATGTCCAGCGCGGCCAATGCGATGGATCACATCGTCATCCATTGGCGGCAAGTCGTAATTCACCACGCAACGAATTGCCGGCACATGCAGTCCGCGCGCTGCGACATCGGTGGCAACCAACACGCGGTTCAGGCCAGTGCGCAATCCATCAAGCGCGGCCTCGCGCTGCTTTTGCGAGCGATCGCCATGCAACAAACCGGTGGGAATATTGTTTCGATTCAGCGCCGTGGCAACCCAGCCCGCACGACGGCGCGTGCGCGTGAACACCAACACGCCTTTGCGCGTGGGCTCTTTCAACAAATGTAAAAGCAGCGGCGTCTTGCCCGCGTCGCGGCAGTCGTAGGCGGTGGGAATGGTGCGCGCCGCGGTGGAACTGCCGCCGTAACGGAACGGTTCGCGCACCACTTGATCGGCCAGGTCCTCAACGGCGCGGCGCAATGTTGCGGTGTACAAAAGTGTTTGTCGTTCCGCGGGCATGCGCTCAATCAATGAGCGCACTTGCGGAGCGAAGCCCATGTCAAGCATGCGATCGGCTTCATCAATCACGGTCATTTGCACCCACGCCAGCGAGCACGCGTCCAATTCTAAAAGTTCACGCACGCGACCTGGCGTTCCAACCAACACATCAACGCCCGCGCGTAGCGCCGCAACCTGCGTGGAAATAGCGCTTTTGCCCCACACCACTGCGGAGCGCAAAACAGTTCCACCCAGAAGTTGCTCGGCCTCTTTGCCAATTTGCTGCGCCAGTTCGCGCGTGGGCGCCAATACAAGCGCGCGCAATCGGGCGCGAGAATCGGCGAATCGTTTTCCATGTTCATTGGGTTTGTCGGCGCGCAAGCGCGTGGCGATGGGCAACAAGTACGCCAATGTTTTTCCAGTGCCAGTTGGAGCCACGGCCACAATGTCGCGGCCCGTGATCGCGGCGGCCAATGTTCCCGCCTGCACCTCGGTTGGCTTGGTGATATTGCTGCGCGTTAAAAATGGAATGAGCAGCGGATCAACGCCGAGGGTCTTGAAGTCTTGCACAACCACAGGCTAGCGACTGCGGGCACGCGCGGTTCACAAGTTTGAATTGGCTCCGGCGCTAGCCGACTTTGGACATGCGCTACTTACACAGGTTTAAGAACTGGCGCCAGCACTGGCGTGGTGGCAGGCAACAATCCCATGCGTTGATATTTCTCACGGTACTTCACATCAAGGCGCTTTTGACGATCTCCAAAATCAAGGCGCCGACCTTCCGAGAAAATCACGACGGGTTCGGTGGTCATTTCAAGCGGCTCGCCAGAAGCAATTTGCAACGTGGCCAACTTTCCTGGCGCGATTGAACCCAATCGATCGCCAACACCCGCGATCTGCGCCGCGCTACTGGTGACGCTTTGCAGCGCCATATCGCGCGGCAATCCATACGCGGCCGCGGTGGCCGCATGATCGGGCAAATGGCGCTCATTGCTGGGATCGCTGCCGGTGGCAATGCAAAATACAATTCCAGCGTCCGCCAATTTTTTTGCCAGAGCGTAAATCGCGTCCACCGAATCTGCGCGCCTTCCAGGCAATCGATGCGTTCCCGCGATGACAACGGGAACCTTCATTTCTTTCAGCAGAGCAACGCAACTTGCGGCGCCGGCGCCACCCCAAATAATTGGTTTTAGATTTTTGCTTTTGGCCCACAGCAACGCGCTTTCAATTTGCCCCGGCGAGTTGGCCACAAAATAAATCGGCTCCTCGCCTTTCAGCACGCCGATCATATTTTCAAAACGCAAATCGCCTTCCGTCTTGGGGTCTTTCTCGCGCGCCAACATCCACGTCTTGGCGCGCTCAAAGAAAGTGTCAATCTCCTTCAAGTTTTTAGCGGCGTCCTTCTTCTGGTCCTCCACGCTTTTATCCATCCATGGCGCAACAATGGGCTCCGTCATTGGCCAATTCACCACCAAGCCCGCGCGCGGCATAAGCGTTTGGTCCTCGCTGGTCCAACCATCAACGCGCATAACGCTGGCGTGGCCAGCAACAACGCCGCTTTGCGGAAATACAACCGTGTTCAACACGCCACCCGAGCGCGCCACAGGAATTAAATCGCTGTCGGGGTTCACCGCCACACACGCGCGGATTTCAGGGTGAAACGAGCCAAATTCGTTGCGATCGTCGGTGGCCGATACTTGCTGCACTTCGACCAGTCCAAGCTGGCTTCCCACATGGATAAATCCTGGCAACACGCTGAAGCCCGCGCAATCAAATTTGTCGCAACCGGCCGCAAGAGTTGGCGCGTCGCCAGCGCCAACCGCGGTGATGACGCCTTTGTCAAAGATCACATAGCCGCGATCAATGGTGGCTTGACCAGGCACCGCGGTGTAAATGCGCGCGTTCACCAAGGCCACGGGTTTTTGTTGCGCCTGCGCTGGAATCTGATCGCTCTGAGCCGCAGCGATTGCGCACAGAGAAAGCGCACACACAAGTCCAAGAATTATTTTCGTTGAGCCAATCATTTGCCAGCCTCCTCTAAAAGAATTTTCCAGCCTTCGCTTGAACCGCCGCAACCGCAATCGCCAGGACCCATGGTGTCAGGGTCGCGGCCGCGACGCACTTGATCAACCAACGCCTCGCGGCGCAC
>CANJIC010000009.1 GCA_947474205.1 Planctomycetaceae bacterium
GCTGTTCCAATTGTATTACGGAATGTTCACGCGTTGGCAAACGCAACTTCCTTGGACTGTGGACGCCACCGGCCATGTGGACATGTGGTTCATGCCCATCGCCGCCGACAAAATCATGATTAGTTCCTGGCCCTCCAACGTTGGATCAGCGCAGGCGCTCACTTGCGACGCGGCGGCTGTTGACATGCAAAGCAGGGGCTACACCGTGTATCGAGTACCCGCGCGTTTGATTAGCGGCGTGCATTACACCTATGTGAATTCTGTGATCTGCAATGATTTGGTTTTGATTCCAAGCTACACCAACACCACCGTGTCTCCCTACAACGCACCGGCGGTTGCCGCATGGCAGGCGGCGTTGCCAGGCAAGACCGTGGTGGCAATTGGATGTCAGAACATCATCAGCGCGGCGGGCGCCATGCATTGCATTGTCATGCATTACCCCAAGCACACTGGCGGCAACAATCCTGTTGTCTATGTGCAAAGTCCAAACATCGCTCAGCAACTCACTCCCGCAAGTGTGATAAGCGTGAATTGGATCAGCGATCACGTGCGCGACATCACGTCGGTGGATATTCAGTTGTCACTTGATGACGGCGCCAACTTTTCCACGGTGGCTGCCAGCGAGGCAAATGACGGCACGTACACATGGAGTGTTCCCGACGTGTATAGCACCAACGCGCGCATTCGAGTGTTGGCTCGCGACAGTTCGGGCATGACCGGCTCTGATCAAAGCGATGTTTCTTTCACCATCAATGGTACGCAACAGCGCAACGGTGATTTCGATGGTGATGGCGTGGTGAGCAACAACGATCTTGGAATCATGTTGTTGGAATGGGGTGTCTGCGAAATTCTTCTCGATTGCCCAGCTGACTTGAACAGAGATGGTGTCATTGACACGGGCGATATGGGCTTCTTGCTCTTGTCGTATGGAGACGCCACTTAATACATTCACCATTACTCGCCTGCGACAAGTCCAATCGCAAGTTATCTTTGCGGCATGGCAATAGAACATCTCTCCGATGAGCAAGTTCGCACTTGGACGCGTGAGCAAAAAGATCGATGGTGGCTGGAGAATGTGTATCGAGGCAACATGGCGCAACTCACGCTGCGCGCCGCGCTCACAGGATTTTTTCTAGGCGGCATTCTCAGCGCCACCAATCTTTATATTGGAGCCAAAACTGGCTGGACTTTAGGCGTTGGCGTGACCAGCGTCATTCTTAGTTTTGTAATGTTCCGCGCCATGTCGCGCTTGCAAGTTGCCAAGGACCTCACCATTTTGGAGAACAACGCGGTGCAAAGCATCGCCACCGCGGCCGGCTACATGACTGGCCCGCTTATCTCCGCGCTGATGGCGTACATGTTCATCACCAACAAGCCCATGCAGTGGCACCAGATGTTGTTGTGGAATGTTTTGGCCAGCATTCTTGGTGTGCTGGTTGCGTTTCCAATGAAGCGCCGATTTATCAACGATGAGCAGCAACCATTTCCCGAAGGTCGCGCCGCCGCCGTTGTGCTTGACTCGCTGTATCCGCATGCGCCGCGCGGTGGAACGTTGCACATGCTCAACGACATGCCTATTGAGAAGCCCGCTTCGGAAAGCAGTGGCGGCGTTGACTCTGGATTATTCAAAGCCAAGGCGCTGGCATGGGCCGCGGGCATTGGCGCAACGTTGCAACTTCTGGTGGCGAGCGGCTACATGGCCATGCTTCAAATTCGCGTGCTTGGAACATCAAAAGCCAAAGAGTCGCTGTGGAAAATTCCAGAGCGCCTTGATGAGTGGTACTACAAACTTGCGCACGCGGGAAAAGTTCCGCTTCCAAAATCTCTAGGCGCAACCTTTGAGCAACTTGGCGTCACCGTTGCCTTTGACTTGTCCATGATTGGCGCAGGCGGACTCATGGGAATGCGCATCGCCAACAGTTTGTTGGTGGGCATGGCGGCAAACTTTCTTGTGTTGGCTCCGCTCATGATTCGCGCTGGCGAAATTGTTCCCAAGAATTGGTCCAAGATTGTGCAGGCCGATGGAACATACGACATGGCCGCGGCGATTTTTGGTCGTCCGCACTTGACCAATAGTTGGTGCTTGTGGTGGGGCGTGTCCATGATGGTCACCGCCAGCATGGTGAGCCTTTTTGCAAAACCAAAGATGATTATCTCCGCGTTCAGCGGCATCTTCAAGCGCAAGGCCGCCAACAGCGATTGCGTAGCGCACATTGAATTGCCGCTGAAATACAGCTTTATTGGCATTCCTATTTTCAGCGCCGCCATTATTTGGTTGAACTGGATGTGGTTCGATGTGAATCCGTGGCTCGGCGCGCTTTCCATTCCAATGATTCTTGTGTTGACGCTGATCGCGGCCAACGCGACCGCGCTTACCAGCACCACGCCCACCGGCAGCTTGAGCAAGATCACGCAGTTCACATTTGGTTCGTTGCAACCCACCAACCCCGCGACCAATTTAATGACCGCGGGCGTGACAACAGAAGTGGCAAGCAACGCCAGCAATTTATTAATGGACATCAAGCCCGGCTACATGCTTGGCGCCAAGCCGCGTCAACAAGCGTGGGGACATTGCATTGGAATTGTCGCGGGCGCGCTTGCAAGCACTCCGCTGTTTTATCTTTTGTTTCTGAACAAATGGAAACCAGGTGGCGAGGCCACTATTGAAAGCACCATCACTGAAACATGGGCGGTGCCTGGCGCGATTCAGTGGGCGGCCATTAGCAAAGTGATCGAGGGCATGGGTAAAAGCAGCACCATGGCCAGCGTTGTGCAAACTGGTCCAGACGGAATTGCAAAGTTGTGGGGCGTGCTGCCGGTGTCGGCGGCGTGGGCAATGCTTGCGGGCGTGTTGCTTGCGCTGGTGCTTGAAATTATTCGCATCGCGCGCAAGGGTCGCTTTCCGTTGTCGGCCGTTGGCATTGGTCTTGGCGTGGTGTTGCCGCCAGAAAGCACAGTCATGATGTGGATTGGCGCTGCCATATTCACCGGCATGGAGCGCAAATATTACTGGTGCATTGGCGAGTTCGGATATCGCTTGTGGGTTGATTCCAAAGAAGCGGTGTGCGCGGGCTTGATCGCGGGTTGGGCGCTGCTTGGAATTGGCGATGGCATTATCGCGGCGGTGACGGATTTTCCAGAGACTGAGGCCGAAGTGGTGCAGATGGAAAAGAATGCGGCTGAGGCGGCATTGCAGTTGGTGGATCCCGGGGCGAATGCTGGCGGCAAGAAATAATTGCACAACAAGAAGTAGCTCACGCAATTTTGATGGTCAAAATATCTCACCCACGAAACGCAGTTTCGGCAATTCCTTGGGCGCCGGGATCGCACACAAACAAACTTCCCGCAAGCGGTTCTTTTTCTATGTCGGCAGGTAACAATGTTTCACGCGCGCTGCTGATATAGAGCGTCTTGAAATCTGCGCCGCCAAACGCGCAGCTAGTGCTGCGGCTCACGGGAAGAATCACTTCGCGCTCGGCTTTCCCTTGCGGGTCGTAGCGCACAATTCGTCCGCCGCCAACATGCGCGCTCCAAATAAATCCATCGGTGTCAACGGTTAGGCCGTCTGGAAATTCCTTGCCCTTGGGATCAAGTTGTATGAATGGGCGACGATTTGAAATCTGGCCAGTGGCGTTGTCAAAGTCGTAGGCGAACACGGCCCAGCGAAAACTTTCCGTGTGGTACATGGTTTTATTGTCAGGGCTCCAACCTGTTCCATTGGAGCAAATTACTTCGCCGCGCTCGCGTTTCACGTGGCCCGCGCCCATGAAGCGGTACAAACTTCCGGTGGGGGACATCCAATTCGCATCGCCCATGGTGCCCGCCCACAAACGGCCAGCGCGGTCGCACTTGGCGTCGTTGAAACGATTTCCAATTTGATCTGGTTCGGGATTTCCAGCGCGCGTGATAGCTCCAGTTTCAAAATTCATAAACGCAAATTCTTTTTTCAGCGTCAGCACCAGGTCGCCACCCGCGCGCAAATTCACCGCCGTCACAATGTCATCCAGCGTTCTAAAAATATTTTTGCCGGTGCCCGGATCAAATCGTTGCACGCGGTTGCGTCGAATGTCGACCCAATACAACTGGTTCATGGCCGGGCACCAAATTGGCGACTCGCCAACAATGGAGTCATCGCGCCACGCTAATTCAGGCTTTATTTGCTTAATATTGTTGGCTTCGTCACATTCCGCCGCGCTGTTGAAATGGTCGCTCATTCAGCTTC
This sequence comes from Planctomycetaceae bacterium, assembly GCA_947474205.1. Next base: position 4,223 of record CANJIC010000009.1, read on the forward strand.
CTCCACTCTTTGCCCATGATGCGAGTGCGACAACACAAACGCATGCGATTGTTTTTTTGCCGTGAACAGAATGCTGGCGATTCCGCCAGCGCAGACCAGTGCGATTCCAAGCAGTGCCGTCATGTCGAGTGCCGTGTGCCACACCATCCATCCAATGATGCCGGAAAAAATTACCACGGAATAATTGAACGGAGCAATTTGCGCGGCGCTGGCATGCTTGTACGCAAGAATAATAAACAGCTGCCCCAACGCCATGAATACTCCCACGCCAAGCAAATACATCCACTGATTGCCTTGGGGAGTTTGCCATTGCATGAACGTAAATGGCAACGTAGCGATTGTTGAAATGAAAAAGTAATAAAATAGAATTGTGTTTGATTTGTCCGTGCTTGAAAGTGCGTTTACGCTGACCAGTGCCACTGCCGAAAATGCTGCGGCACTGATAGCAATGAGCGCGGCCGGGTCTTTCAACAATTCAGCGCTTGGTTTCAGGATCATGATCACGCCCACAAATCCAACAAGCAGGCTGGCGATCACCGCGGGGCGTATGGATGTCCGCATCCACACCAGCGCGACAATCGGAATGAACAATGGCGCGGCGTTGGCCAGCAGCACGGCGTCCACCAAAGCAATATTTTTAACCGCGATAAAGAACAACGCTTGTGATAAAAGTCCGGTGAGCGCGCGCACAACATGTAACCCAATCCGCGTGGTGCGCAATTCTTTTGTTCCGTGGCGAAGAATAAATGGCGCGAACAACAACAGGCTGATTCCATTTTGAAAGAACACCAGCGGTCCCGTGGGCAAGTTCGCCGCGGCTTTGCCAAACGTGCTCATAATGGCGATGCACAGAAATGCAATCACAATTAAAAAAATGCCCTTGTTTAAATCGTTTGGTTTTTCAGGCAAAATGAGCGGATTGATCACGGAAGAATTCACCTTGCAAATTCTATTCGAAACCATTCATGCGTCCATCTTGTCTTGATGCAATACTTTATTTGGTCTTCTCAAGCAGTATGTCGCCCACCCGCAACGCGTTGGCGATGATTGTGAGCGACGGATTCACCGCGCCGCTTGAACAGAAGAAGGAGCCGTCGACCAAATATAAATTGTCCACGTCATGGGCCCGGCAATCTGTGTTCAGCACGCTGCTCTTTGCATCCGTTCCAAACTTACATGTTCCATTCTGATGGCCAACGCCCTCCAGTGGAATGCGCTTTTTAAAATACGCCTCATGTGGAATCACATGCGATCCGTCGACGCGCTTGAGCACGTCGGTCCAGCGATCCATAAGGCGAGTGAACGCCTCTACATTGTTGGGCGTGTAGCTCAACTTAATTCCTTGGCCTTCAATCCACTGCACGCGATTTTCGGCAGCGGGTAAATCTTCGGCGGTCAGCCACCATGGAACGGCGCGCGCAGCCATTTCTTCCAACACAATTCCTGGCGTCATCCACGGCGCGTCGCCGCGCATCATTTCGGTGTGGAAGGATCCAATCAGTTGAATGCCGCCCATTGGATAATTAAATCCTGGCTCGCCAAAATAGAAATCATTCACCGCGAATGTTTTTTGATAGCGACTTGGATTGTGCTTTGTGGCGTGCACGGAAAGAATGGCGCCCGCTTGGTGGAACATAAAGTTGCGGCCAACTTGATCAGAACTATTGGCCAAACCATTTGGATGCGCGGCGCTTGTACTGCGCAAAAGAAGCGCCGCTGAATTAATGGCGCCGCACGAAACAATCACAATATCCCCGTGAAACTGCGTAGTTTCGCCACCGGCAATCTTGGCCTCCACCGCGGTGATCTCACGACCATTGGGCCCAGTGATCAGTTTGGTGACATGCGCGTTGGTGATCAACGTGACATTGTCCTGATGATGAATCGGGCGCACGCAATTCACATCGGCGTCGGCCTTGGCGTCCACCATGCATGGATACCCGTCGCATGTGTCGCAGCGAATGCACTTGCTGTCCTCCATGTTCTTCTCGTCAATGTTCAAACCAATCGGAACAGGAAATGGATGGTGCCCAAGCTTGGTCACGCCGTCGAACAATTCCTGAATGCGCGGCTCATTGCTGACCGCCGGAAATGGATATTCAGATTTGGAAGGCGGCTCGGTCGGATCCGTGCCACGCTTGCCGTGCACGTTGAAAAGAATCTCGGCCTGCGTGTAGTAAGGTTCGAAGTCCTTGTAACTGATTGGCCATGCTGGCGAAATGCCGCCGATGTGTTTGAGCACTTCAAAGTCGCGCTCGCGCAAACGAAATAGCGCCGCGCCATACACCTTGGTGTTGCCACCAACCCAATAGCCCGTTCCGGGATGCAGCGGCTTGCCATCTTTGTCCTGCCACACTTCGGTGGTGTGGTAGCGATTCTTCAAGAACACCTGCGTGGTGCTCCAATTTTCCTTTTCACGTGGAAGAAATGTTCCGCGCTCCAGAATAAGAATTTTTTTTCCAGCCTTGGCTAACTTTTTCGCAATGGTTCCGCCGCCCGCGCCGGTACCAATGATGATGAAGTCATAACGAGTTTGCATAGTGTTTCTCCTTGGGAAAGTTGCGTCGCCACATCCATGTTGCGGCGACAAATTTGAATCATTTCAAGCCAAATTGAAGTAGTTTTTATTGCTCGTGATAATTGCGGATCAGTCCACCATCCACAAAGAATGTGGAGCCAGTCATGTACGCCGCGTCGTCGCTTGCCAGAAATGCTGCAAGGCCAGCCACATCATTCGGCGTGCCCAAGCGCCCCAGCGGAATCTTGGACTCGAGCAACTTCATCAGTTCAGGATTGTTCAACAACGCTTTGTTGATTGGCGTTGCAATCGCACCCGGCGCAATATTGTTAATAGTGATTCCCAACGGCCCAAGCTCCACGGCCAAGTTGCGGCACAACATTTTCAGCCCGCCCTTGCTGGCGCAATACGTTGAGAAGTGGGGGAACGCCATTTCCTCGTGCACCGAACTCATGTTGATAATGCGCCCTGTTCTCTTGGTGGCGATCAAGTGATTCACAAAATCCTGCGTGATGAAAAAAGTTCCGCGCAAATTAATTTGCATCACAAAGTCGTACTCCGCCTCCGTCACATTCCAAAAATCGGCGCGCTTCTCAACGCCGGCATTGTTCACCAGAATGTCAATCTTGCCCAACTTGGCAACGCCATCGGCAATCACGCGGCGGTCATCCGTGGTGTTGGCCAAGTCGCCAGCGATCATGTGCACCTTGCGGCCAAGTTTGGTAATTGCGTCGGCGGTTTGCTGCGCACTTTCTCCAATGGCGCGGTCGTCCACAATCACATCTGCGCCTTCTTGCGCCAATCGAATGGCAACGGCTTGACCAATGCCTTGAGCGCTCCCGGTGACCAACGCGACCTTGCCTAATAATTTCATGCGTGTTCCTTGTGTGAGTTGTGGGGTGTTGACAGAAGGCAAAGCCTAGCCATGATGCAAAATATGTGTATTCGCTTTTTGCGAGGTGCGATTTACTCAATATTTACAATGATGCGGCGGCGTGTGGAAATGGAATGAATAGAAAATTCAATTCAGCCGTGCTTGACACGCTTGCCGCCCACTTTCTTTTTCTCAACTTCTTCCAAGTATTTGCGCGTTGCGGGCGGAAGAACATTCCACATTTTTATGGCGAACACCAAACCAAGAATGGTGAACGGCAACAAAAACATTGGCCAATAGGACCAACTTTTGGTGGCGATGATTCCAATTACAAATGATTGCACGGATGCTCCAGCTTTAGAAAATGCGTCGGCCACACCCGTTGCGGTAGCGGATGCTTTTTTACCGCCAAAGTCCGCCGTGGCGGTACCCGACATAATGGAGTGCACGCCAATGACCGCCATTAAAATAGTGACGGCGCAAATACCAACCACAAGTCCGCGGTATTCAAGCACGAAACTCTTCAGCGGATTTTCGCCAGCAAGTTCCGGCACAAATTTTTCCGTCAGTGGTTGCCATCCCAGGAACACAATCATCACCGCGGTGCTGATCAACATGATGATCTGCATAAAGCCCGCGCTTGGCGCGCGCCGCGATTGGAAGAATTTGTCGCTCATAAATCCCGCGGTGAAACCACCCGCGATGCCGGTGACGCATCCCCAAAATCCCCAGTTGGGCGTGATTGATGGCACAACAAATCCGGTCTCCTTGGCGAAAGTTGGATACCACGTCAACACTCCGTCGCGCAACACGCCCGATGTGAACTCAATCACGCCAATCACAAGAATAATTTTGTTGGTGAAGATTTTCTTCATCAACTCCCAGTAGCCATATTTTTTATCATGCGCGTCATCGTGCGATGCGTCGTGGGTGACAAAGCCGTTGAAGCCGGCATCGTCGGGCGTGTCTTTCAGCAGAATCACAGCAATGAAGGCCCACACCAGCATGATCATGGATGGAATGACAAAGATCAGCCAGAACGCGGGAATGGTGCGGCCATCGAGCGCGAACATGTAGTTCAATATCTCGTGCGTCTTGGTGGCCGGAGTTGGCTGGGATAATTTCACCGCGTCGGCGATTGCGCCGCCCCAATCAAATGCAAAGTAAACGCCCAGCGAAATCAGCGTTCCAAAGATGGCGCCAAAGGTTCCGCGCTCGCGCACATGGAACCAAAATGATTTCACTTTAATAGTGGACACCGCGCCGAAACTTTGAAACAGCATGTTCAATCCATACAGAATTGAAAACGCCAGCACCAGGTTCACCTTCAGCGCGCCGTTGAGAAATAGATACAGCACGCCAGCCATGGCGGCGTTCATCATGCTTGAGCCAATCGCTCCAATAAGAATGCCACGCTTGCCCCCAACGCGGTCCACCAATGGGCCAATAAAGAAAAGTGAAATTGCATACACGCCTGTTCCCACGCCAAAGATGATTCCAAAATCCTCCTTGGTCATCAGATCGCCCAGCGCGCCCTTGGCCACGGCCAAGTTGTATCGGCCCATATATAAAAACGCATATGTCATGCCCAGCGGAAACCAATTCACAAATCGCCGCCACATGAACTTGCGCGTGTGGTGCAGTGGGTTGGTGAAGAAATACAGAACAATGATGTAGGTCAAAGCCAGGCTGACAAGGAAGAGTTGCATGGTGTTCTTTGGGGCGGCTTATGTCGTCACAAATTGTGCGCCGCAGTTGTGCGCATCCGTGAGTTGCATGGTGCGAAATACGGACGAATCATTGTGTGCAAGAGTAACCAATGCATGTCGCTTGGGGCATTGATGGAAAGGCTGCGCCTCGCTGCGCATTGCGGCTTGTACAGCACGCCTTGATTGCAAGGGTGCAATCAAGAAAAAATGATCTATGAAAAATTCAGCGAGACATTGATGCGCCTCAAGCGAGACATTCTCGAATGGCTGCAAAAAAATCTAAAAAAGATTTAATCAAGTCAGCAGACGAGACAACAATTCAACGACGTCGACGCGTTACAAGCGCCGCAAGACCAACCAATGCAGCTACCCCAGGGGCAGGAACAGGGCCGGAAAGAGCAAAGCTAGATGTAAGCTTCTCCGAAACGGTGCTGCTGCCCGATGTCATGCCCTTGATGTGAACCACGAAGTCCCAATCGTTTACGCCATTGAATACTGCGGTGCTAGACACGGCGGCTAAGGCGGCTGAAGTGCCGCTTACCGAGAACACCCAAGTTCCCGATTGCCCCTTGGACAGTCCCATGGTGCTTCCGCCTCCGTTGAAACTGCCGGTGGAGGCTGAACCCCAGTCAAAGTCGCCGAAGGGTGTTGCCTTAAGGCCGTTGCCAGTGATTTGGGCGAAGTTGGTTGGCGCCGACACTTGAGAAAACGTCATGGAAGTGTTAGCGAGGCCAACCACAAAAGCAGCAAGATTGCTTGTCACGCTGGAGGTGTTGGTAAGGGACAACGTCACGGTCGCCGTGCTGCCGCTGGTGTAAGACCACTGGCCCGTTCCTTGGAAGGCACCGCCGTAACTGGGTCCGCTGCCGACGCCAGTACTGCTGTTCATTTGAAAGTTGACCACTCCGGCTTGAGCTGATGCGACCAAGCTAGCGACAACAAAACACGATGAAACTAAATAATTTTTCATAGGTACCGGAATTTTTGGGAAAGGGAAAGGGAAAGGGAACCAAGTAAAAGTGATCGGGAATCATTTACTAATGCCACGAGAAAAGCGCTTTGCAAGTAAAATAATGGATTTAATTTATAATTATGAAGTTTTTTAAACTCAGTTATCAGAATCACTATTTTTGGCTTAATAAGCGCACAATTGCCACGGTTGGCTCCATCTTTAGAGTGGGGTCGGTTTGAATTTCATGCAAAGAAGTAGGAAGAAGCCCTGTGGTAAGAGTGGTGGCCGCGGCCAATCGCACTCAATCCTTATGGTGAATCACTTTGGCATTGTCCGCGCTTGATGCGGCGGCGCTTGGTCGACCGTCATCTTTCACGTCGCCGCGCAGCGTTTCAACTGCGTGCGGCAGAATGTCGGCAATGGCCTCGAACATTTCAGAGCAACCGCGCGGCGAACCTGGAAGCGTAATGATTAAAGTTTGATTGATGGTGCCAGCGATTCCACGCGACAGAAATGTGCGCGGCGTTTTTTGTAGGCAGCGCAAGCGCGATAAATCCATCAGGCCCGCGTGTTCGCGGTGCATCACGCTGCGTAACGCTTCCGGCGTGATGTCGCGCGGCGCAAGGCCGGTTCCGCCTGTGCTTAGGATCAGGTCAATTTTTTTGGCGGGCTCCGACCAACGCGTGAAGAACGCGGCGAGTGTGTTTACGTCATCGGGCAAACATTCGCTGTGCGTAATTTCCGCCTGCAGATGTTTCACGGCCAATGCGGCGAGCGTGGGACCGGACGTGTCGGTGGTTTCTCCGCGCGAACATCGATCGCTTATGGTCAGAATCACGACGCGGGTGGGTGTGCTCATGCGTCAACTTTAGGCTATTTCGCGCTTGGTATTTGGTTAGGATTGCATCATGGCGCCGTTGTCAAACAATGCGAACAATGCAGATGCACAGTCAACGCTGACGCCGATTGTCGTGGAGCCAATTTCGCCAATGACGGTCGCGGCGATGTCAGCGCACGCAGCATCGGTCGCGCAGCAACATCACGTGCAACTTTCCGTTGCCGCAACTGGCAAGACGCTTGGCGTAATCGTGCAAAGCGCGCCGACACACATTTCGCGCGTTGATCGTGGCCAAACCAGCGAAGTGCTGGACCACGTCGCGCTTGAAGAGCCGCTGGAGATTCGCCTTGATTGGCTTGATGGCGTGGAGCGGCAGCGCAAAAGCATTTCCATAACCATGCGAACTCCGGGCAATGACAATGAACTTGCCGCGGGATTTTTGTTTAGCGAAGGCGTTGTGCGATCGCCCGCGGACATAGAGAGTATTGTTGGTTGCGGCCCTGAACATGGCACGCATGGCGGACAAAATATTGTCAAGGTTCGGCTTGCTGATCACGCAAAAGTGGAGTGGCCAAAGTTGCAGCGCCACTTTTACGCCACCAGTAGTTGCGGCGTGTGCGGCAAGGCTTCGCTGGACGCGCTTGAAGTTCCGGGTATGCGCGCGATTACGGGTGATGGATTTCAAATTGACTCGCGCCTGATTTGCGCGTTGCAAGACAAGGTGCGTGCGCGGCAATCCGTGTTTGATCAAACAGGGGGTTTGCATGCGGCGGCGTTGTTTAATGCGGCGGGCGAGTTGCTTGCTTTGCGAGAAGATGTTGGCCGCCACAACGCCGTGGACAAATTGTTGGGCGCGCAATTTCTGGCGGGAAGCGCGCCGCTTTCACGGCATCTTTTATTTCTTAGCGGCCGCGCAAGTTTTGAATTGGTGCAGAAGGCGCTCGTGGCCGGCGTGCCCATGATTGTTGCGGTTGGAGCCCCATCAAGTTTGGCGGTTGAGTTGGCCAAGCGTTTCAATATTTCGCTTGTGGGATTCGCGCGCGGCGAGCGATTTAATATTTATCACGGAGCTTTGCGAGTGAGCGCAACACAGCGCGCAGCCATCAAGGTTGACGCTGCAATCAACCCGCAGCACATGATTCAAACGCTGGCAGAAAATAAAACACACGCAATGAATCAGCATTCAATCAAATCAGCAATCCGTGCCAAGATCAAGCAATGAGCAAAGAACGCAATCCTGAATTTCTAAGCCCCGAAGTTCTTGACGCCAATCTTCATGTTGGTCTGCCAGCGGAATCCGCGGGCGGTCTCACCGCGGTGAAAGTTGCCCTCACCATGTCCGTTGAGCAAATGGGTTTGGCGCGCACCGCCAAAGTGTTGCGCGATGTGAATCAGAAAGACGGTTTCGATTGTCCAGGTTGCGCATGGCCTGATCCTGAAGATCATCGATCCATCGCGGAGTTTTGCGAGAACGGCGCCAAGGCCGTGGCGGAAGAAGCCACGTTGAAAAGAATCACCGCGGATTTTTTCGCGAGCCATTCTGTTGAGGAACTTTCGCGCCAAACGGATCACTGGCTCAGTCAGCAAGGTCGCCTTACGCAGCCCATGTTCTTGGCCGATGGCGCGTCGCACTACACGCCAATTTCATGGCAAGACGCCTTCGTAAAAATTGGCGGCGCGCTCAAGGTGTTGCCATCGCCCAATGACGCGGTGTTTTACACGTCGGGAAGAACAAGCAACGAGGCCGCGTTTTTGTATCAACTGTTTGTGCGTCGCTTCGGCACCAACAATCTTCCTGATTGCTCCAACATGTGCCACGAGTCAAGCGGCCAAGCCATGTTGCGCACCATTGGCACGGGCAAGGGCACGGTGTCGCTGAAAGATTTTGACAGCGCCGATTGCATTGTTGTCATCGGACAAAATCCTGGCACCAATCATCCGCGCATGTTGCGCACATTGCAGCATGCGGCGCGCCGCGGTTGCCAGATCATCAGCATCAATCCACTTGCGGAGACGGGCTTGAAACGCTTTCAGCATCCGCAAGAAATTGCCGGCATTGTTGGCAAGGGAACGCGCTTGGCCACGCATCATGTGCCCGTGAAAATCAACGGCGATGTCGCGCTGCTCAAGGGAATTCAAAAAGCAATTTTAGAGCAGCCCACGCCGCGCATTGACAGGGAATTTATTGCGCGCAGCACCGAGGGCTTTGATGAGTACCGCGACGACCTTGCGGCGGAGACGTGGGAAAATATTGTGCGCGGCAGTGGAATTTCAGAGGCGCAGATTCGCGAAGTGGCAGAGGTCATCGCCAACAGCAAGGCCATGATTTGTTGCTGGGCCATGGGTCTTACGCAACATCGCAATGCCGTTGGCAACATTCAAGAAATCATCAATCTTCTTTTGCTTGGCGGACATTTCGGCAAGCCTGGCGCGGGCGCGTGTCCGGTGCGCGGCCACAGCAATGTGCAAGGTGATCGCACCATGGGAATTTGGGAGCGACCCACGGCGGAATTTTTGCGCAGTTTGGGAAAAGAATTTCATTTCGCGCCGCCGCAGGAGCACGGCTACAGCACGGTTGAAGCCATTCAAGCCATGCACGCGGGCGCCGTAAAAGTATTCTTTGCTCTTGGCGGAAATTTTCTTTCCGCGACTCCCGATACCGCGTTCACTGCCACGGCGATTTCTCGCTGCGACTTGACGGTGCAGGTTTCCACCAAACTCAATCGCTCTCATTTAATTACCGGAGCGCAGGCGCTCATTCTTCCATGCCTGGGCCGCACTGAACTTGATGTTCAAGCCACGGGCCCACAATTTGTGTGCGTGGAAAATTCCATGGGCGTGGTGCATTCGTCGCGGGGAAATTTGGAGCCGGCCTCTGAACATTTAATGAGCGAGCCCGCCATTGTTGGCGCGCTTGCAAACGCAACGCTGGATGTCGATTGGAGTTCGTTGGTCGGCAACTACGACTTGATTCGCGATCACATTGCCAATGTCATTCCTGGATTTGAAAATCTCAACGTAAAGGTGCGTCAATCAGGTGGTTTTGAGTTGCCGCATGAAGTTCGCGACAGCAACAACTTTGGAACGCCCAGTAAAAAAGCCATCTTCACGGTCCACAAAATTCCGCAACTGGAAGTTGGTCACGGTCAGTTTGTCATGACCACCATTCGCTCGCACGATCAATACAACACAACTATTTATGGCATGGAGGATCGCTACCGCGGCATTCACCAAGGCCGCCGCGTGGTGTTGATGAACGCGCAAGACATGACCGCGCAAAAACTTTCCGCCGGCGACGCGGTTGATGTGGTCAGTCATTTTCGCGGCGTGCAACGACGCGCAAAAAATTTCCGAGTGGTCGCTTATGACATTCCGATCGGTTGTCTGGCGACTTATTTCCCAGAGGCCAACGTCTTGGTGCCCATTGATAGTTTCGCCGAGGGCAGCATGACGCCAACGTCCAAGTCCGTGATTGTGTCGTTGGAAAGAGTCGCCGTTGTCCGCTGATGTGCGCGGATTAATTTTGACTGGCGGCGCAAGTTCACGCATGGGCCGCGACAAATCGGAAATTGTGTACGCGCAGTTGCCACAGTGGCGCGCGCTTGAAGAAATGTTGCGTCCGTTATGCGTAGATGTCTTTTGGTCGTGCACGCCAACGCAACAAGCGCAGTGGGGCATTGGCGATCACGCCATTGTGGACGAGGTGGCGGGGCATGGACCCGCAAGTGGTTTGCACGCAGCGTTCACATTTAGCGCGCACAATATTGCGCAACGTTCTGAACACAATTTGAAAGCGTCTTGCGAGCCAGTTTTCTTTCGCTCTTCCCCATTGGTCAGTTCGCACCACGCCGCTCAAGAAGAAGTGAAAAATATAAATGTGGCGGCTGCAACTTCCGCCTGGCTGGTTGTTGGTTGTGATTACCCACTTATTGAAACGCGCGATTTGCAAAGCTTGCTTCACGCGCGCAGTCCCGACGCGGACGCGGTGGTGTTCTTTGATGAACACAAAAATGAAATCGAACCCATGATTGCGTTGTGGGAACCGTCAGCGCAGGCGCAATTTCTCACGGCGTTTGCGCACGGCGAGTTCAGTCCGCGGCGAATTTTGCGCTCATGCAAACTCAAAATGATCCCGCCACGCGATCATTCCATATTGAGCAATCGCAACACGCCGTCATGAAATTTTTTCAGCGGCGCGCCGCTTTAAAATAGCATTGGTGAATTTTTTTTTTATAAGCGTTGGCTTATTGCGTTTTAATAAGTAGGTAAAACTTCCAGTAGGGTCTTGATTGATCGCTCTTTAGCGCGCGCGTGTATTCGCGCCCGCCACAAAATGTCCGCTGCGACCGCCTTCTTTTTCAAGCATGCGCAATCCTTGAATGGTCATTGCGCGGTCAATGGATTTGCCCATGTCAATCACCGTCAGTGCCGCAATCGCCACCGCCAATAGCGCTTCCATTTCAACACCGGTCTTTGCGGTCACTTTCGCCTCTGACCATATGTAGACATGGTCGCGGCGCAATTCCGCGCGCACCTGAATGGAATCAAGCGGAAGCGAGTGGCACAGCGGAATTAACTCGTCGGTGCGCTTAGCCGCTTGAATGCCGGCAAGTCGCGCCACGTCAAAAACATTTCCTTTGGCAAGCGAGTTCTTACGGATGCGATTTGCAAGCTCGGCGGAAATCATCACACGCGCTTCGGCAACTGCGCGACGAGCGGTCACGGCTTTCTGGCCAACGTCAACCATGGCGGCGCGGTCGTGGGCGTCCACATGGGTAAGAATACTTTTTGCGGGCACGCGGACTTTGACGGCCCGTGACTGCGTCGATACATGCTTCGTCACGCGTGATTGCTTCGCGGCGGGTGACTTCGCCGATACACGCTTCAGCGCGCTTGATTTCTTTGCGGCGCGCGACTTCGCCGATACATGTTTCGCCGCGATTGATTTCTTCGCCACGCTAGTTGTAGTTTTTTTCTTCTTTGCCATTTGTCAATCTCTTAATGCATCCACGCGTAAAAGTTGTGCGCCCCAAGAGTCTCTTCGCCAGGCGCAACTTCAATAAATCCCACGCTTGAAGCCGCGGCGGCAATGTCGCCCGAGCCCTTGCCCGAAAGCAAATGCAACTCGTTGTGACCGCTTGCGTTCACGCGCTCGCCCACAAGGCGATACCACCACATTGGCAAGGTGGCGTTGTCGGCATTGGCAACGGCGCGCGTGTGCGCCGCAAAATGTTGCTTGGAAAGACCTGCAAGCGCTCCAAGCATTTCCATACCAAGTCGCCGCGCGGTCACCATGACAGAAACGGGATTTCCAGGCAAACCCAAAATCATGCGCGCTGCCAGCGTGTCCGTCGCTGGTCGCACCGCGGCAAGCATTGGCCGTCCTGGTCGCTGCGGAAGTTTGTGAAAGATTGTGCGCGCGCCCAATCGCGCGGCAACTTGCGGAACAAAATCTTTATGTCCCATTGAAACTCCGCCCGTCAAAATCACCGCGTCTGCAATTTCCATCGCGCGCGCAAGAGTGTCTGCAAGCGAGTCCGCATCATCACGCGCATGCGTGCGCGAAACAATTTCAATCCATGCGTGAGCGCCAAGCAGCGATTCCAGCACGGGCCCGTTGCTGTCGCGAACCTGCCACGGTTGTGGCTGGTCTTGCGCGCCAACAAGTTCATCGCCCGTGGTCACCAACGCTACGCGCACGCGCTTGCGCACAACCACTTGCGCCACTCCAAAGGAAGCCATCGCCCCAATAGTTGCCGCGCCAATCAACGCGTCAGCGCGCGCAATCTCATCGCCGCATTTCGCATTCTCACCTCGGCGGCGAATGTTCGCACCGGTCTTGATCGCGCCTACTTCGATCATCAATCGCACGCCGCCATTTTTCACCACCACATCTTCAAGACGCACCACCACCTCCGCGCCCATAGGAATTGGCGCGCCGGTGACAATGCGAACAGCGTGGCCCGCGCGCATCGCTATTGGCGCGTGTCCAATCATGGCTTCGCTCATGCCCGCACTTTCTTCAGACACGTTCGCCGCGCCGCCACCAACAATCGCTTCATTGATTTTTTCCGCCGCGGCCATGGGTAACCCATGCTCGCCCGCCATCACAATCAAATCCGTCATGCGCACCGCGAATCCATCCATTGCACTCATATCAAGCGCGGGGCTGTCACGGTCCGCGTGTATCGCTTGCGCCAATACGCGGCCATTGCATTGCGCCAACGGGATTATTTCCGTTGCTACCACTTGCACTTGCGCACGCACGGCGTCGATCGCCTCGCGCGGCGAATTTGGCGGCTTCATTTCAGGCATTGTTGCGTCAGGTATTGTTGCGATTGGATTCATGTTTCAGCGCATATGCGGCAAGTTCAGCGTGGACTTTATTCAAATGAGACCGCGATGATACGCTTTCTGAATGACCATTCGCGTTCTCATTTTCGGTTCACTTGCGCGTGAATTATCTTGCAAAGATATTGCGGTTGATCTCGCCGCGCCCGCCACGGCGCGTGATGTCAACCAAGCGCTCGCCTCGAAACATCCTTCCAAAGCCGCGTTTTTTCAATCAGCGCGCCTGGCTGTCAATCACGCTTTCGCAAAGCCGGACGCGCTAGTGCAACCTAACGACGAAGTCGCGCTTATTGAGTTGGTGGGTGGCGGATGACTGTTCAAGTTCACATGTATGACGGGGCTTTGCGCAATACGATTTTGCCAGACGCAACATTGTCGGTTTCGAAAAATCAAATAGCAATCAACAGTGGCGTCGCCACAAACGCATCCGCCGTAAACGCCGCCGCAAATAAATCCCACACGCTCAATGCAAGCCTAACGCAAGCCATTGGCGCCACAGTTGTGTTTGAAGGAATCGTCCGCACCGATGAAGCGGGCCGCGCAATCCGCGCGCTTTCATACGAAGCCTACGAACCTATGGCAACCAACTCTCTGACCGAGTTGGCGCGCGACATTCTTTCCAAGCACGCGCTCATCGCCATCACGGTTGAACACAGTCGCGGTGAAGTTGCGGCGGGGGAGCGATCGTTCCGCCTCACTATTGATTCCGCGCATCGCAAAGAAGCGCTTGCCGCCATGGATGAATTCATCGACCGCATGAAGCGTGATGTGCCCATTTGGAAATCGCCGATTTATATTTAATGTATTTAGAAATCAACCACCAACTGCGGACATGGGCCGCTCTGGTTGCATAAATTCTGGAGACGCAATGTTGTGTCCCGCAAGTTTGGTCCACGTCACATCAATTAAAAAGTTCGCCAACTCAACGTCGCTTGCGCCGCCTCGCAGCAAGGTCATAACGCTCCATTCCTTCGTGCTAAACAAACACGGCCGCACATTTCCATCCGCGGTCAAGCGCAATCTGCTACACGCGCCGCAAAACGGATTACTTACAGGCGCGATAAAACCAATGCGCCCCGGCGCGCCATCCGTAAATCGATACGTGCGCGCGGTGCTGTGCGCATCATCCATATTGGTGGGCGTCAACGCGAATTCCGCCTCAACCGCCTCGCGCGTTTCCTGCGCCGTCACCATCAGTGAGCGGTCCCACGCGTGCGCGGAATCCAGCGGCATGTATTCAATAAAGCGCATCTCCACGCCAAAGCGTCGCGCCAAGCGCGCCAGCTCCACGGCCTCGTCGTCGTTTTGTCCGCGCACCAACACCGCGTTCAACTTCAGCGGCGTCAATCCTTCGGCCACGCACATTTCAATTCCCGTAATCACATCTTCGGGCGTCACAGTGGAACGCGTCACGCGGGCAAAGCGATCTGCCCGCACCGAGTCAATACTGATGGTCA
>CANJIC010000010.1 GCA_947474205.1 Planctomycetaceae bacterium
GCTGCTGACAACATGCTTAAAATCAAAATTTAATTTTCAAAGCGAATTTGATCGGTACGAAGTCCAAGCTTTGCAAGCATTCCTTCAAACTGATCGAGCGAAAAGAATTCCATTGAAACCTTGCCGGTGTTTGGCTTACGACCAAGCTGAATTGTAACTCGAGTACCAAGAAGGGTGCTTAATCGTGTTTCTAAATCCTTCACGTTTGCTTGGCGCCTGGCAGGTTGTGTTCCACGTGGAACTCTGGATGTAGATTCAGTGGCCAGTCTTTGAACCTCGCGTTCAAGCGCGCGAACGGACCACTCGCCGCGAACCGATGATTCTGCCAATGTCGTTCTAGTCTTTATGTCTACTACTCCAAGCAGTGCTTTTGCATGACCTTGCGTCAAAACTCCCTGCCGCACAAGGCTTGCGGTTTGGCTATCTAGTTCGGCTAATCTAAGTAAATTAGTGATGGTAGAGCGGTCTAATGACAGCTTTTGGGCCAGTTTGTCATGCGTAAGAGAGAACTCCTCTGACAACTTTAAGACAGCAAGAGCCCTATCCATTGGGTTTAAATCAGTTCTGTGTACATTTTCGATAAGAGCGCAAAGGCCAGAATGCTCGTCCGAAGCTTGAACAACAATTGATGGAATTGAAACCTCTCCAAGCATCTTGAAAGCGCGCCACCGTCGCTCGCCGGCAACAATTTCGAATTGCCCATCTAAGCCAGAGACCGGACGGACAATGATTGGTTGAAGTAGACCGTTCGACTTAATCGAGGCAGCCAATCCCTCTAGTTCAGAATTCTTAAAATCGGTCCTGGGCTGTCTGGGGTTTGGACGAATTTTAGAAACATCAATTCGCTCAACTCCATTTCCAAATACAACACTTGCATTTTTTAATTCAATTTTAATTCCCGTGCTTGAAGAATTAGAAATGGTTGTTTGATTACTTGGTGCACTTGTATTTTGTATAACCGATTGCATGGCGGTCGACCTTGAATCAACACTTGTAAGATTTGGTTTTTCGGCATTTTCAGGCGCATTTTTAATAGGAATTAGACGACCAAGTCCTCGGCCCAATTTTCCTGCAGACGTTTGTTGCGCCGTTGGTGGTACCGGTTTCGCTTGCGTGCCTGAAATACTTGGCACGCTTGGAACACCTAATTGTCCAGGCTTTTTTGAAGGATCGTTGTCTTTGCCGCTATTTGGATTTGAAAAGTTTGTCATGGTGTTTCCTTGTTTGAGGTTGTTAATTAAATGTATCACCCAAATTTCAACTCTGTGTTCCCCGTGGAACAATTTCACTTGTTTAGATTATAGGACTTAATGTCTACAAAGCAAGTTTTACACGACACGCCTTGTAAAGGTGGTGCCAAAATATCTTTAATTTTATGGATGTAAACACGTTGCATTTAGAACTTGTTGGCGTGGCAATCTTCACGCAATAAGGCTTATTAAAAATTGTCTACTCAACACGAGTTGCCAAAAAAACCAAGGGCTTATCACACAGTGGGTATACAGTTGCGCCGTCTTGACCATTTGACCCCACCACGGAGCCTTTATGTCTTTATCTCTTATACCGTCACTCTCTATCGCAATTTCTTATTTATTGATGTTTGTTGTCAACACGCAAAACACCGCAAGCCCAACGCCGGTGACAACAAGTCCTGTTACATCTTCGACACCCGCCGTGCCTGGCACGGTTTGGAAAATTGACGACACACATTCAATGGGAGTATTCCGCGTCCAACACTTTGGCGCAGGAATGTTCTGGGGAAGATTTGATGGCGTCACCGGAACAATCACAACAAGCGGAACGCCTATCGAAAATATTTCATTCAACGTGACCATTGATACAAACTCAATATCAAGCGCAAACAAAGATTTGGATGGCCACTTACGGAGCCCAGATTTTTTCAGTGTAAAAGAATTCCCAGAAATGAATTTCAAAAGCACTTCCGCAAAAAAACTTGAAGGCAACATGTGGGAGGTCGCGGGAACCATCACGATTCACGGAGTCACCAAGCCCCACACGGTGCAAATGGAATTGACTGGCCAATCCGAATCCGCCCGTGGAAAGAAAATTGGCTTTGAAGCCGTCTTCACAATCGATCGCAGCGAGTTTGGAATGACCTATGGAATTGAGAAAAATGCGATTGGAAAAAACGTGCGCATTATTGTTGCGCTAGAAGCCGCGCCTTCGTAAGCAGTATTGCGTCGCGTAATTATTTCTATTTGTAATGGCTCGATTGGTACAAGCGTGGTTGTGTGATCCACGCGTATTCGTATTCGGCCAATTCCAACGCACGAAAGGTTTGCTTCATGGAAATCAACATCGTGTTGTTTGGAATTGTGTTGCCAGTTGTTCTTGGTGTTGCCTGTGTAGCGTGGTGGGGTAGTAGCACCCGCGCACGCGGTGGTGATTTCTTTTGGGGGCCAGCACTTTCTATCACGGTCTTTGTCAGCGCCTTGTCGCAAGATTCTTTGGTTAATTTCACGACGCAAAATAAATGGTTATGGTTTGCATGCTCGGTCTTGCTGTGTGGACTTCTTGTTGGCGCTGGAATTTTTTTTACTCGAACATCCGTTACGCGCGCATTTGTGTCTTGTATTTGCGCAATGCTTGGCGCGCTTCTGTTGAACATTCCAGGATGGCTCAACATCATGGAACGATTGCTACTTGCTGTGGCGTTGGTTCCGTGCACATTATTACTGTTGATTGCCGTGCAAAAACGGGTGAGTTTTTCAACACCAATGGCGCTTAGTATTGCGCTTGTTGCTCCCTCCGTTCTTGCGATGCTTTCTGGATTTGCAAAGCTTTCAATACCAATTGGAGCAGCGTCGTTTTTTTTAGGATGTGCTTCGCTTATTCAAGTTATTTTTCCGTTCCGCACCATCATTCACGCACGCATTGGACAAAGTGGAGCGGTTGTAATTGCAAGTATCGCCGCGCTTGGCGCCGCAACCGGATTTGGCTACGACACCAATGGGATTTCAAACCTCGGTTGGTTGCTTGCGGCCCTGACACCGCTTGGAATTTGGCTGGGTGAAGCACCCATGATTCGCCCACGTCCAACACTATCGGTGTGGGCACGAATTCTAGGATGCGTCATACTTACGGCCGCTTCTATTGTGATTGCCTTGAGCGATTTAAATTCACCCGCTGTTTGAGTCACTGAATAATTGGAACACCACTCTCGTAAAATAATTTGTGGACAATAATGTGCTGTCAAACAATAAAAATGTATTCACCAAGAATGGAATCAAATTTCAATTGAATCGATTCCATATTATTTTCGCGTGCGCACAAACGAAAGCCGCATATCTACTAGCCGCCGCATGCATTTTATTATTTCAGCTTGGATGTTTTCCGCGACCGCTGGATTTGCAACTTAAAGATTCAACCAACAGTAATCCCGTGGCGGGGGTGACCATCCATCGCCACAGCGTGACTCTTCTTTCATTGCTGGCGACGGATTCCAACGCGGTGAAGAGCGACGCGTTGGGCGACGCAAGAATCTGGGTTCCTCCATTCAATACCAAATTGACTTTGTTGCAACCAGGATTTGAACCATCCACCGTCGACGTTTTTACATCCAAGACAACTACAAGCATGTTGGCTTCGGATAAATCCTCGATCATGATGTTGCGATTTGATGACCTTGATGGCAAGGCCAAACGAACCATGGAGATGGCGCAAGTCAAATACGTGCCGATTTCCGTGAAGGTGGTCGATCAATCAACCGGTTCGCCAATTGAGGACGCCGATGTTTTGGCCACCACGTTTTTATATTTGCCCATGCCAGGCTTGGAGGATCGTTGGGGCTTTCCCGACTTGCAAAATTTTCGCAGTGATACCGATGGACGTACTGGCGTGAAACACGTTTCTGGATTTCGCAACGTGATCACGGTTCGCAAGCCCGGTTATCAAGAGGCTCGACAAGATTTTCTTGCAAGCCAATCTGAATTAGTTCTTCAACTTCGCCGCCTTCAGGCAAAATCGATTCAGTTTAAAACAATGAATTCCGAAAGCAAGGAGGTGGTTGGAAATGTCGTGGTGCGTCTGTGTGAGCAGCGAAATGGGCTTCCGCCAGATCCCAACGGGTTCGCGGTTGTAAGCGATGCTTCAGGCTTTACTCCGCCAATTCCAATTCAAAATCTTATGCCGCTCAGTGTGGAAACCGAGCGTGCGGGGTATCACCGATTCACGCTTGGACTTGATTGGCGCACTTTAAAAGACGGAGAAATTATCAAGGTGTATGTTCGAAAAAAGGGTTGGTTTGAGTAGGCGTAGGTGATCGATTGTGAAAGAATGCTTGATCTTTCGTAATTTAAGACTTGGTTGAAATGCAAACCTCGCATATCGTGCAACAACTATGACAGCTTCATCCGCAAGAACTTGTAAGGGCAGCGAGTGCGTGACCCACGGAATTCGAATCACGGTTGACCCGCGCTACTTGCCATCGCATTCGGACCCGGACAATGGACGATATTTGTTCAACTACAAAGTGGTCATGCACAACGAGGGACAAAGTTGCGCTCGACTTCGTAGCCGCAAGTGGATCATTGTTGATTCCGACGGAGAGCGACATGAGGTGCAAGGACTTGGAGTGGTGGGGCACCATCCAAATTTGTCTCCTGGACAGCATTTTGAATATTCAAGTTTTTGTCCGTTGCAAACCGCCTGGGGAACCATGCAGGGCACCTACGTTATGGAGCGCGATGATGGATCCTTGTTCGAGGTTGAGATCGCGCGATTTTTTCTGATTGGTCCACACCAGTGAGTGGTGCGAACGCGGGTGCGTCACCCGCCTTGTCCACAACAAAAAATTCGAAAGCGGGAACAAAAACTTTTTGTGTTTCGGTCATCGGCGCAACAGGCGCGGTTGGCCGTGAAGTGATTCAACTGCTTGAGAAACGAAACTTTCCAATTTCGCAGTTGCGCCTGTTTTGCAGCGAGCGATCCGCTGGTGAAAAATTTCAGTTTTGCGGACAAACTTTAGTGGCGCAAACAATTGATCGTGAGGCATTGGCGGGAAGCGACTACGCCATTTTGTGCGCGGACGCCGCAACGGCGCGCGCGTTGGCGCCCATGCTGGTGGAACTTAATATTATTGCGGTGGATAATTCAAGCGCGTTTCGCACTGATCCGTCCATTCCACTTGTTGTGCCAGAGATCAATGGCGAATTGTTACGGAGCAACCCAATGTTGGTTGCCAATCCAAATTGCACAACCATTGTTTCCTTAATGGTTGCGGCGCCACTACACCGCGCGGCGCATCTGGAACGAATGACCGCCTGTTCCTATCAAGCGGTCTCTGGCGCTGGCCTTGCGGGCATGCATGAGCTGGAATCACAAACTCGCGCGTGGGCTGCTGGTGAAAAAGTTGCGGGTCAATTATTTCCAAGGCCGATTTTATTTAATGTGTTTCCACACAACTCTCCCCGCCAGCCTGATGGATCCAATGAGGAGGAGCACAAACTTGTTCGTGAAAGTCGGCGAATTTTAGGCCATGACCACTTGCGAGTAAGCGCCACCTGTGTTCGCGTGCCAACACTGCGTGCCCACGCCGTTGCATTGCACCTGGAATTTGCAAACGCGATTTCTCCGGCGCAAGCCATGAATATTCTTGCGCGTGCGCCCGGTGTCCGCGTGGTTGATGAATCCAATGGCGATCAACCGGCCGACCCGCAAATGGTTTCCGGTCTTGATGAAGTTTTGGTTTCAAGAATTCGCGTTGACCATGGCGGTGCGCCTGGAAAATCATTGGCATTGTGGGTGGTTGGTGATCAACTACTGAAAGGCGCTGCGTTGAACGCGGTTCAAATTGTTGAACTTTTAGTCGCGGCTTAATTTCAAATTCGCCACCCACTGTTACGTGTCGGTTTAAAATACGAATTTGAATACTGAATTTATTTCACAATGACTGGAAAAACAGCCCGCATTAAAATGTATTGGTATTTTTTATGCCGCAAATGTTTCCAAATTTAATTTTTGAAATGGCGAAATGAAAACAAATTGAAATGACCTAAACCCCGCGCATTTCGCGCAGTGCTTGACCCGGGTCGGGCTGGCGAAGTAAATGCTCGCCCACAAGAACAATTCCAACCTCGTGTTGTTGCAGGCGCTGAATATCGTGCGCCGTGCGGATACCGCTTTCGCTCACCACCACGCGGCGATCATCTATTAAATCAACCATGCGAAACGTGTGCGCCAAGTCCGTGGTCATGGTTTTTAAATTTCTATTGTTTATGCCAAGAAGCGAATAGCCGACGTGCGGAAACCCGACATGATTTTGCACGCGGTACAAACTTTCAACATCATGCACCTCAAGCAAAACAGTCATGCCAAGTTCAACCGCAAGAATTTGAAAGTCAACAATATCTTGCTCAGTCAAGCATTCGGCGATCAACAAAATGGCGTCGGCGCCGGCGGCGCGACTTTCCCAAATTTGCCAACTGTCAACAATAAAATCTTTTCGAAGAACAGGCAGGGGGACCGCGGCGCGAATGAGTTCTATAAAATCCAATTGTCCGCCAAAGTCCACTTGGTCAGTCAAGCAACTAATGGCTGACGCGCCGGCTTGGTGATAGCGTTGGGCAATGTCCACTGGATCAAAGTTATTTCGAATGAGACCGGCGGACGGACTTTTCTTTTTAATTTCCGCGATAACGCGCGTTGGCTCCGCGTTGTCGCGCACAACGGCGCGAAAGAAATTGCGCGGACGCGGCATGGAACGAGCCTTTTCCTGCAGAAGTTCCAGCGGCGAGTGCCGCTTGCGCTCCTGCACTTCCACAAATTTTCTTTCAATAATTTTCTGGAGCGCGTTGGGCATAATTTCTGCAAGTCTATGCAGTGCCGCGGACATTGCGTCGCAAGACACGGCCACAAATCCTGAATTTGTTCCCGCGTCAATCACGTGGGCGT
Source organism: Planctomycetaceae bacterium (assembly GCA_947474205.1). The sequence goes on from CANJIC010000010.1 coordinate 6,913, forward strand.
GGGCGGGAATTTCCATGGCGTTGCTTTGCAAAGTGAAATGGTTGCGCCTTGCAAATGCCTTGCCACAGTTATGGCGGCTCAACACAAATCAAAACGCGCTGCTGGCGCTCTGCGGAATTTTGCTTTCTGGAATTGTTGGCGCGCTCATATTGCGCGCCATGGGCGTGAGTACAGAGAACCCCTTGCCACCAAGCGCATTGCTAACGGCGTTGGTCGCTGGATCACTCACCACAATCACAGCATTTGTGGCCTTGCAACATTTTTCGCACACGTCCACGCTGGACACAAAACTTGAAACCGTGGCAGTACTCAAAGCGATGGGTGTTGCAACAAGCATCGCCACAGGAGTGGTTGCTTTTTTAATTGTGTGGCCCTTGATTCAAATGACATCCGCGCTGGGTGGCGTGATTCAATTTCAATTCACGGATATGCGCGCGCCAATCGTGGGGCACCAATTTCTAGAAACCATTCGCGATCAGGGAAATAATCCTGTGACGTGGGGGTTGGTGTTCACCATTGTGATACTTGGCCCGCTTGCGGAAGAAATAATTTGGCGCGGCGCCATTCAGCAAGGTCTGAAACAAATTGGAGTGCCGCGCGTGGGCGCGCTATTGATTACGGCCGTCATGTTTGCGTTGGTTCATTGGGGCGCGGTGCCAAAATATGGCCACGCCGCAGCCATTCCAGCGTTGGCCGTATTTGGCGTGGCGCTTGGATTTCTTATGGAGCGCACCGGACGTTTGTGGAGTTCGTTTGTGGCGCACGCCCTGTTTAATTGTGCAAATATTTTCCTGTTCTCTATGCTTCCTTCATGAACGCCGCCGATTCTCACGCACGCGCCGCAAGCAGGTCCCGCATTCTGACTGGCGACACTCCAACAGGCCGGCTGCATTTGGGTCATTGGGTTGGCAGCGCCAAGCGCCGTGTGCAATTGCAACACACGCATGATTGTTATTTCATTGTGGCCAACTATCACGCCTTCACCACGCGCGCCGACAAGCCCAAGGACATTCGTGGCGATTCGCTGGAAATTGTGCGTGATTTAATCGCCATGGGAATTGATCCAGATCTTTCAACTATTTTTCTGCAAAGCGAAGTGCCAACAATTCACGAGCTCACGTTTCTGTTCGCCATGTTGTTGCCGTTCAATCGCGTCATGCGCAATCCAACGTTGAAAGATGAAATCAAGGTGAAGGATTTGGGCGAGACGTATTCATTTGGATTTCCGTTGTACGCGGTTGGGCAATGCGCGGACATTCTTTCGTTTCGCCCAGAGGGTGTTCCAGTTGGTGAGGACCAAGTGCCGCATTTAGAAATGACGCGCGAGGTCGCTCGCCGCTTCAATCACATGTATTGCGGCGTGAATGAGAAGGCCGAGGATCATGAGCACGTGCAACTTGGCGGAGTATTTCCCGTGCCGCGTGCGGAGGTTGGCGAAGTGGGTCGCCTTATGGGCGTTGATGGAAAAAATAAAATGAGCAAGAGCCTGGGCAACGCCATCTTTATTTCGGATCCGCCCAAAGAAGTTGAAAAGAAAGTCATGCGTATTTTTACTGGCCGCCAAAGCGCCACTGAACCAGGCGACGTGAAGAACGCGCTCTTTCAATATGTGGAGGCCTTCATTACCGACACCACGCGCGTTGCGGAACTGAAGGATCTCTACACGCGCGGCGACAACATTGGCGACGGTCATATAAAGAAGGAAGTGGCGCAAGCCATTAACGCGCTGCTTGCGCCAATGCAAAAACGCCGCGCCGCGCTGGAAGGTCGCGACGATTTGGTTCTGGATATTTTGCGAGCGGGTTGCCGCAAAGCAAACGTGACCGCGGAAGCCACTTTAGAGTCCGCGCGCAAGGCTGCTGGGCTGCATTTCTTCCCGCGCACGCTTTCATATTCCGCTCATTCTTAATCTGATAGCGGAATCATTTGGTTTGAAAGCGCGGTGGTGAAAAGGATTGACTTTACAAGCGTTCGATTGGTTACTTTCAAAAATTGAAAGCGGAAAATTGCCCAGCTGACCTGGGAAACTGATTTCAATAACCCTATTTTGCGCCTTTGAACGGGGATCCTGAAATTATATTTGTATTTTGAACACCTCGCCTGCAAATTGCCGCTTGCGTTGCGTCTGATTTGTGTAACTGTGACTTCATCAGACATTTGAATCCACCGCCAATTTCGTTATCTTTGCAGTTCTGTCCTTGTTTCATCCGATTTCTTTGTCACCACTGCCATGAACCTAACTTCCAACAAAAACGCTGACCACTTCTGCCCGCACATGGATGCGGGAGATTTGCGATGCAACCACCGCTTCACAATGGCGACGGTTGCCAGCGCGTTTTCGGTGTGTTGCAACGCCTTTCACGGTTGCGCAACATTTCACCGAATCAATATGGAAGAGTCGCATGGCACGCTGGAAAAACCCGTTGTCATTCTGCGCCCCATTCGTGGCGCTGGCGACGGAGCCCTTCCAGTACAGGTGACAGCACATGGACAAACCATCTCCATTCGATCACGCGGCGCGTGAATTTTTAAATTGGGCGCGCATTGAAACTGGGCTCAGCGCTTCAACGCTTGAGGCCTACGGACGCGACTTGCGATACATGAAGGAATATTTGGTTGGGGCCGGAGTGAAATCGCCGGACGCTGTTCGCATGGAACATTTGGCGCAGCATCTTCAGCAACTGAAACGCGAGCGTGGATTGGACTCAAGCACCGTCACGCGCCACCTTGCATCCATGCGGGTTTTTTTTAGATGGCTGCAGGCGGAAAGAAAAATTGCGCGTGACCCAGCTCGCTTGCTTGATCGACCGCATCGATGGCGAAGATTGCCAGGAACGCTGACGCCTGGACAAATGCGGAAATTGGTCGAGGCGCCAAACGCGGAGACAGGTGATTTATGGCGGCGTGATCGCGCCATGCTTGAAGTGATGTACGCATCTGGTTTGCGCGCCAGTGAAGTTGGCACGCTGAAGATGAATGATTTCAACGCGACGCTTGGCTGCGTTATTGTGATTGGAAAGGGAAACAAACAACGCATGGTTCCTGTTGGCGAGCCCGCGATTGCGGCGATTGATGAATATGTGAAAGAGACGCGCCCATCATTGACGCGCTTTCGCGATGGGCGCGACCTGTTCAGATTGTTTCTTTCGTTTAGTGGCAAGCCGCTTGAACGCGTGGCTGTGTGGCAAATTGTGCGCAAGTACGCGGATTTGTCGGGGTTACACGGCGTGCATCCACATAAATTGCGCCATTCATTTGCCACGCATTTGTTAAGTGGCGGCGCCGACCTTCGAGTGGTGCAGGAACTTCTTGGACACGCCGACATTGCCACAACGGAAATTTACACGCATGTGGATCAGCGGCGCTTGCGCGAGGTGTTGCGAAAGTTTCATCCACGCGAGGCAAGTTGATGCAAAATTCTGGGGCGTAGTGCGTGATGCGCCTGGTGGTGTGCGCCCCATGATTTATTTGAAATACAAAGTGGCGCTTGGGACATTTTTAAATTGACAAGAAGCGTTAGGCTATGAACATGCGAACAGCCGACCCATGCGTTCTAATTATTCTTGGCGCCAGCGGCGACTTGACCAGCCGCAAACTTATTCCGGCCATGTATGAAATGGCGGAGGCTGGTTTTTTAAATCCCGCCACATGCATTCTTGGCATGAGCCGCACTGTAAAGACGGACGCCGAGTGGCGTGATGAATTGAAACCTTGGCTGCAAAAACAGGTGAAGGGTTTCCGCGAGGACGTGTGGGCGGAATTTGCCAAGAGAATTTTTTACATGGCGGGCGACGCCGCCACCAGCGAGCCTTATCCACGGCTTGCCGCGCGCGTGGCGGAACTTGATACGCAGCGCAAGTGCGCGCAAAATGTTCTGTTCTTCATGAGCGTGGCGCCTGAGTTGTACGAGCCCATCGTGGCGCAAATTGACGCGGCCGCAATGGTGACCGAGGGTCGCCGTTGGTGCAGCATTACGCCCAACAACAAATCATGGCAGCGCATTATTGTTGAGAAGCCGTTTGGTTTTGACGACGAAAGCGCGGGCAGTTTGAACCGCGCGCTTGGACGCGTGTTTGAAGAGGACGCGATTTACAGAATTGATCACTACCTTGGAAAAGAAGTTGTGCAAAATCTGTTGGTGTTTCGTTTCGCCAATTCGCTGTTTGAGCCGGTGTGGAATCATCGCTATATCGACCATGTGCAAATCACCGCGGCGGAAACCGTGGGCGTTGGCCAGCGCACCGCGTTCTATGACAAGACGGGCGCCATTCGCGACATGATTCAAAGCCATTTGTTGCAGGTCATGGCGTTTGTGGCCATGGAACCGCCCACTAGTTTTTCCGCGGATCACATTCGCTCCGAGAAAATTAAAGTGGTTGACGCGCTGCAAACTCCGCCGCTAGAAAGTGTCGCGGAGTGGGGATCGCTTGGTCAATATGCGGGCGATGGCAACGAGGGCGCGTACCACGATCTGAAGGGCGTTGAACCAAATTCCAAAACGGAAACATTTGCCGCGCTGAAAATGCATTTTGATAATTGGCGCTGGTCCAAGGTTCCGTTTTATTTGCGCACCGGCAAGCGCCTGGCGCGCAAGAGCACGCAGGTTGTGATTCAGTTCAAACCACCAGCGGCCAATCTGTTCAAGAAAATTGTTTCGACCCCGCTAGCTGGAAACAGAATGACCATTGATATTGCGCCCAACGAGCAATTAAAAATTCAATTTAACGCCAAGGTTCCTGGGCCAATGAATATTCAGCCCGTTGAAATGGAAATGGATTACGCGGATTCATTCAGCGCCACGGTGGTGGAGGCGTATGGACCACTGATGATTGACGCCATGCGTGGTGACCAAAGTTTGTTTAAGCACCGGCTTGAAGTGGAGAGCGCGTGGAACGCAATCATGCCGTTCCTGAACGATGCAAGCGCGCCACTACGAAAAAATATTCAAGGCAATTACGCGCCCGGTTCATGGGGACCTCAATCCGCCACGGATCTTTTAGCGCGTGACGGAAGAACCTGGGCGGTGTGATTTCTATTTGCAATTTAAAATGTGTTCACCCAGAAATGCGTGTTGATTGAACAAACTATCAACGGCTACTATTCAAACATGAGCGATCTTCTTCCAACCGATTTACGCGACACGCCCATCAAGGCGCCGCCGCTTCCTGGAAAAATTGTTTCACGCGAGGATTCAGAGGGTGTCTTTTCCGCGCTTAGTGCGGACCTACTTTTGCATTCTCTAAATTGCGTGAACACGTTTGGTAACTTTCATGTTGCTCTTTCTGGTGGCACAACACCCATGCCGTTGTACAACCAACTGATGTATGACCCGCGTTACCGCGCAATTCCTTGGGAAAAAACCCACCTTTGGATTGTGGATGAGCGCCACGTTCCGTTTGACAATGAGTTGAGCAATTTCCGCCAGATCAAGGAAATTATTGTGGATCACACGGACATTCCGGCGGATCATGTTCATCCAATGCAAACTTCATTGGCTGACCCAGCGGCTGATTATGAAAAAACATATTTGAAAGTTCTTTCAAGCCGGCCGAGGGGGCAGAATCGTCTTGACTATGTGTTGCTTGGCATGGGAGACAACGGTCACACCGCAAGTTTGTTTCCGCACACGCCGGTGCTGGAGGAGCGCGTTAAATTTGTCGATGTGTGCGAGGGTCCAACCGTGACGCCGCCGCCGCGAATCACTATGACTTATGCCGCCATCAATGCCGCGCGATTTGTGGCGGTGTTGGTGCTTGGTGAAAAGAAGACCGCCATGTTGCACCAAGTGGCGACTGGCCAAGACACATATCAGGCGTTACCCATAAAGGGCGTTCATCCAATTAGCGGTGAGTTTGTTTGGTATGTGGATCGCGCGGCGTGCGAAGGCAGGTCGGCGGAATAATTTTTTTCGCGCGCATACATGTAGTCAATCAAGTTTCCAAAGCGGCACGTTCATGTGTTGAATGACAATTCATTTACTTGCCCATATTGTGTTGCGTTGATCAGCCGTCCAATTTTTTTAAGACTCGCTTGGTGATTCACCGGTTTGTAAATCAGGCTGGGCACGCGCGCGCAAGAAATCCTCAAGTATGGCTGCGGCCGCCAAGGAATCACGCAGCGCTTTTTTTTCCGCGTGCGTGCGGCCCGACTGCGCCATGCGCGAATCCGCTTCAAAAGTTGTCAGGCGTTCGTCGTGTAAATGAATTGGCTTGTTCGTAATTTGCGAAATTTGTAATGCAAACTCGCGCACCGCCTTGCTGGCCGCGCCCTCGCTGTCATCCATGTTCAGCGGAAGCCCAATCACAATTTCATCCGGCGCATTTTCTTCTATGACTTTTTTCAGGGCCGCAAAAAGCGCAGGACCCTTGGCCACATTGATGGTTCCAATGGGCGACACAATATTGGTGAGAGAATCGCCAAGCGCCAAGCCGGTTCTGCGATCACCAAGATCAAGCGCAAGAAATCGGGCGATCTTTTTTGTCATTGTGTGATTTTTGTTCCGTGCTTCAAGACTTGCTTCAAGACGCGAAATAATTTACTGCAATTTTGGCGGCACGCTAGTTGCAATTTCCTTCACGCGCTCCGCCATGTCGGCGCGGCAGACCAATGTCGCGTCCTTGGTTCGCACCACAATCACGTTCTCCAAACCAATCACGCTCACGGTGTGGTGCGCGTCGTCGCTGGCCACGGAAATATTTTTGCAATCCAAGTTCGCCGTCTCACAATTAGCGCGATTGCCCGCGGAATCGGCGCTTAATGTTTCCGCCCACGACGGCCAACTTCCAACATCTTTCCACTGCACGGCCATTGGAACAACCGCAATTGAGCGGCGCGCATCCTTGCTGGCTGGCTCCATAAGCGCGTAGTCAAGACTTATTTTTGGAAGCGTTGGATAGACCGCGTCGACAACCTGCTTCTGTTGCGGCGTGCCCCACGCGTTCGCAATCTTTTCAAGCCCCGCAAAACTTTCAGGCTTGTACCACGAGATCGCCTCCAAACATTTCGCGGCGTGAAATACAAACATGCCACTGTTCCAACTGAATGTCTTTGCCTCCAAATACATCTGCGCAATTTCTTTGGCGGGCTTCTCCACAAATCGTTTGGCGGCGAAACATTGATCAAAGCCGGCGATTGCATCGCCGCGCTCCACATAGCCGTAACCCGTTGCGGCAAATGTTGGCGTAATTCCAAATGTCACAAAACGTGTTGGATCTTTTTCGGCAAGTTGAAAGCCGGCGTCAACGCGCCGCGCAAATTCCTCTTGCGGCTCAATCAAGTGGTCGCTGGTCACAACAATAAAGACCGCGTTTGGATCGCGCTTTGCAAGAACCGCCGCCGCGAAACCAACCGCGTTCAGCGTGTCGCGACCCATGGGCTCGCCCAACCAATTTTCATTGGTCAGCGAAGGCACGGCGCGCATGACTTGCTCTTGATAGGAATCCGACGCGCACACCAACCTGCGCTCCGCTGGAACAATTCCCTCCAGGCGCGCACCCGCGATTTGCAAAAGACTTTTGCCATCAATAAATGGAAGAAGTTGTTTGGGTTGCGCCTTGCGACTCATTGGCCAAAGCCGCGTGCCGCTGCCACCAGCCATGATCATTGCATAGCGCATATGTGAATGCTAGCCAAACGCACGAATGATTTGTGCGTGTCCATTTAAAACCCGCCCCATCATTTGTTGTGAATAAAAATGACTCAGCGCGGCCGTGTCGCCAATTCTTTTTACGCCTGGCCCTTCAGTTGCAACGCAGCCGCGACAATGGCGTCCGCAGCCGCTGATTTACCCACAACAAGCGCGGCGCGCTCCACTAATCGCTCGGCGACAACGCGCGGTTCGCCAAGTTGCATCAGCACCACAAGCGCGTCCGCCACGGCGCCTGACATTTTCACTGCGCCTCCAACGCGCGCCGAATTGGCCGCGCCCGCGGCGAATCGCGAAACCTTGTCCTTCAGTTCCACAACAATTGTTTCCGCGGTCTTGCGGCCAATCTCTGGCAATGATTGCAAGGCGGCGAAATCTTTCTGCTCAATCATGGCGGCAATATCCGCGAATGATCGCTGCAGCGCGCGCAACGCCTTGCGATTTCCAATTCCCTTCACGCTGGTCAACAACTCAAAGAAGTCGCGGTCGCTGACGGATTGAAAGCCAATCAAGCGCGGCCAAAAACTGGAGCCTTGACCTTGGCTTTCTAAATAATGCAATGTGACAAAATTCACGGTGGAGCCAATCGCGCCCGCCAACGCCGGCGCGTCGGCGGCTGGAATCAACACCTCGTAGGTCATCGCGCCCGAGCGAATCAACGCTGATTGTCCACCAACAGAAATAAGTTCACCTTCGATTGCTGCGATCACGAGCGCCATGCTAGCGACCGATTATTTTCTAGCCGTCTATAAATTGTGCGGGACGCGACCATTTGATTGACAACACGCCGCCCAAAATTGCGGCCAACGATTTGATATTTATTTATTTGCGATCGAAATTCACGCTCAAAATTTCACGCATCTCGCTAGACTTGGTTTGTTTGTGAAAGCCATTTACAACGGCATTTTGCCAACACTTTCCCGCGCAAGAAAATCCCATGCCTCGACGCCAAGACATTCACACAATCCTGATCATCAGCAGCGGACCAATTGTGATTGGTCAAGGTTGTGAGTTTGATTATTCCGGAACGCAAGCGTGCAAGGCGTTGCGTGAAGAGGGCTACCGTGTTGTGTTGATCAACTCCAATCCCGCCACCATTATGACGGATCCGGCATTCAGCGACCGAACTTATATTGAGCCCATCACGCCAGAGGCTGTGCGAAAAGTTCTGCAGAAGGAGCGTGATCTTGGAACACCTGTTGACGCGCTGCTGCCAACGCTTGGCGGACAGACCGCTCTGAATTGCGCGTGCGCCCTGCATGACGACGGCACTCTTGCGCGCATGAATGTTGAAATGATCGGCGCCGATCGCAAAGCCATTCACCGCGCCGAGGATCGCGAAGCCTTCCGCGCCATTGTTGAAAAACTTGGACTGAAGCAACCCAAGTCGCGCACCGTGACAACGGTTGAGGACGCGAAAACATTTGTGCAAGAAATTGGTTTTCCAGCCATCATTCGCCCCGCGTTCACGCTTGGTGGTTCCGGCGGCGGCATTGCGTGGAACATGGATGAGCTTGAAGAAATCACGCGCCGCGGAATTTCCGCCAGCATGATTGGCCAAATTTTAATCGATCAAAGCGCGCTGGGTTGGAAGGAATATGAGCTTGAAGTGGTGCGCGATCGCAAGGACAACTGCATCATTGTGTGCGGAATTGAAAACCTAGACGCTATGGGCGTGCACACTGGCGACAGCATCACCATTGCGCCAATCATGACGCTGAGCGACAAGGAATATCAGCGCATGCGCGACGCGGCGTTCAGCATTATGCGCGCGGTGGGCGTTGAAACCGGTGGCAGCAATGTGCAGTTTGCGGTCAACCCCGCCAACGGCGACATGGTTGTTGTTGAAATGAATCCGCGCGTGAGTCGCTCCAGCGCGCTGGCCAGCAAGGCGACTGGTTTTCCAATCGCAAAGATTGCCGCCAAACTTGCCGTTGGTTACACGCTTGATGAGTTGCGCAATGATGTTGTGGGAAACACCAGCGCATGCTTTGAACCAACGCTTGATTATGTTGTGGTGAAGATGCCGCGCTGGACATTTGAAAAATTCCCGGAGGCCGACGAGCGCCTCACCACGCAAATGAAAAGTGTTGGCGAGGCCATGAGTATTGGCCGCACCTTTAAAGAGGCGCTGCAAAAAGTGATTCGCTCCATGGAAGTGAAGCGCCACGGATTTGGGCTTGATCGAAACGACAAATGGCTTGCCGCGCAACGCGACACCATTAGCGAGTTGGCCGATGGCAGCGATGTGGCCTGGCCGATCGCCGAAGAAACGCTTGTGCGCAAACTCACCGTGGCCAGCCAGGGCCGCTTGTATTACGTGCGTTACGCCCTGAAATGTGGCTGGACCGTGGAGCGCGTCAGCGAACTCACCGGCTACGACCCGTGGTATGTCTCGCAACTTGCGGAACTAGTCGCCTTTGAAGACGTGTTGTGCAACTATAAATCGCTAGACCAATTGCCCAATGAGATTTTATTTCAAGCCAAGGCGCACGGCTACTCCGATGCGCAACTTGCCAACTTGTATTTGGGCGCCATCACCACCGACACTATTTTGAAAGTGCGCGCGCACCGCAAGAAGGCCGGCATTGAGCCCGTGTACAAATTGGTGGACACATGCGCCGCGGAATTTGACGCAGCCACTCCATATTTTTATTCCACATACGAGCGCGCCTTTACGCACAACGGCAAGCGTGTGCTGGATGACGAAATTAGAATCACTAACAAGCCCAAGGTTATTATTCTTGGTGGCGGTCCAAATCGCATTGGTCAAGGAATTGAATTTGATTATTGCTGTTGCCAGGCTTCTTTCGCGTGCGCGGAAATGGGTCTTGAAAGCGTCATGATTAATTCCAATCCAGAAACCGTGAGCACGGATTTTGACACCAGCGATTTACTTTTCTTCGAGCCGCTTACGCTTGAGGACACGCTGAATTGCATTGAACGTCTCAATGGAGGCGGCATTGACCAAGGCGCGCGCAGTGGCGGCGTGGTTGGCGTCATTGTGCAATTTGGCGGGCAAACTCCGCTGAATTTGGCGCATGGACTTGCCAAGGCCGGCGTGCCGCTGATTGGCACTGGCCTGCAAAGCATTGACGACGCCGAGGACCGCGATCGATTTAAAAATGTCATTGATGAACTTGGTCTTGCGCAACCGCCATCTGGAATTGCGCGCGGCCTTGAGCAAGCCGTGGAAATTGCGAATCGCATTGGCTATCCGGTTTTAGTGCGCCCAAGTTATGTGCTTGGCGGTCGCGGCATGGAAACTTGCTTTGATGAAACAAGTTTGCGCCGCTACATGAGCAAGGCCGTCGAAGTAAGCGACCTTGCGGAAACACCAATCTTGGTGGACCACTTTCTAGCCGACGCGATTGAAGTTGATGTTGATGTGATCGCGGATTTCTCGCCAGATGAAAGTTCGCGGACAAAACTTGTTGCGCAAAAAAGCGACAACCCGCGCGCCGTTGTGTGCGGCGTCATGGAGCACATTGAAGAGGCTGGCATTCATTCGGGCGACAGCACCTGCACCGTGCCGCCGTACTCGCTTTCACCAGTGATCGTGCGCCGCATTCGTGAGCAGTCAATGGCGCTGGCCAAAAAACTTCGCGTGCGCGGACTTATGAATGTGCAAATGGCCGTGAAGGACGATGTGATTTATGTGCTTGAAGTGAATCCGCGCGCCAGTCGCACCACTCCGTTTATTAGCAAGGCCAAGGGCGTTGCGTATGCGCGCCTTGCCGCGCGCGTGATGATGGGCGCCTCGCTTGATGAACTGAACGTGCATGAAACCGCCGACACGGGTTTCTTTGCCGTGAAAGAAAGCGTTTTTCCATTTGCCAAATTTCCAGGCGTGGATGTGATTCTGGGCCCAGAGATGCGCTCCACCGGCGAAGTCATGGGCGCCGACCGCAGTCTGCCCGTTGCGTTTGCCAAGGCGCAAATTGCGGCGGGCGTGATGTTGCCTGTTCAAGGAAATGTTTTTGTATCCGTGCGCGACAGCGACAAGAAGCATGTGTGTGAACTAGGTCGCTCGCTCACGCGCATGGGATTTAAATTGTTCGCCTCACACGGAACGCACGCGGAACTATCAAAGCAAAATATTTCCGCCACGGTGCTGCGCAAAATTTCCGAAGGCGCTCGCCCCAACGTGCTTGACCTTATTCGTAGTGGCGA
>CANJIC010000011.1 GCA_947474205.1 Planctomycetaceae bacterium
CCAGGCGAGCACCGCGAAATTATTCCAAGTCCACGCGACGTTCCAACGTACGACATGAAGCCAGAAATGAGCGCAGTTGGCGTGTGTGACGCCGTGTTGCGGCGCATCGCCGCGCCTGATTGTGAATCACTGATCGTGGTGAACTTTGCAAATCCCGATATGGTTGGACACACCGGTTCGCTGCCCGCCGCCATAAAGGCATGCGAAGTGACCGACGCATGCGTGCAGAAAATAATCAACGCCACGCTTGCGCGCGGCGGCCACCTTGTCATTACCGCCGACCACGGAAACGCCGAGCAAATGAAGGACCCCATCACTGGCGAGCCGCAAACCGCGCACACCAATTTCACGGTGCCTTTATATATGGTTTCACCCGCCCTTCAGTCAGCCAAACTTCGTGGTGACGGACGCCTAGCCGACATTGCGCCCACACTGCTTCAGTTGCTGGGCGTTGCGCAACCCGCGGACATGACTGGTCGCTCGCTGATTACAAATTGAGTACGCCTATTTATTTTTTACACTTTCTCTCATACATATTTTCTATGGATGTGTTAGGCAAGCGCTTGCGATACAAAAGAATATGGAAACTTTGCCAAAGTCTTTGCAGTAATTGGAGTTTTTTAAATTTCTTTATTCGTGCCTGGGCATATATAAAGAAGTTTTACCCGTGCCCTGTCGTTTGGCTTCATACATAGCTGTATCCGCCATTTTAAGAATGGCCGCTTGATCAAATTGGGTTCCTAGAAAGAGCGTCAAGCCAATGCTGGCCGAAGAGGCGTGTTCAAAATGCTGGGTGGGTAGCCCATCATGTTTCACGCTTAGCGAGAAGTTTTGATTGAGCACGGCCTGAATTTTTTCCGCGACATGTAGAGCCTGTAAATTAGACTCGGCTTTATCCACGCCCAGAGCATTCATTAAAATGACAAACTCATCACCGCCATAGCGCGCGATTGAGTCCGTCACCCGGACACATGTTTTCAGTTGATTTGCAATTTGTATCAACAACTCGTCACCCGCCAAATGACCATGTTGATCATTTAGGGGCTTAAATTTATCCAAATCAATAAACAGAATGGCGCCATATTTTTTGGTTCGCTCACTCATGAGAAGCGCTTGACTTAATCGATCACGCAGTAACCTGCGGTTTGCCAAACCGGTAAGCGTGTCGTAAAAAGCGAGTTGATTAATTTCGTCCTGCAAATTTTTTCGCTCGGTGATATCTGTAACAAGGCCATGCCACAGAATTGATCCATCGGCTTCCTTGCGGGGCAGTGAATGGCCATGCAGCCAGCGTTGCGATCCATCAGGCAATTGAATTTTGTATTCATGACTCCAGGGCGTCATTTCCTTGGCGGATTTTTGAATGGAATCCCAAATGTTTTGTGCAGGATCCAGATCCGCAACAACGCAGTCAAACAACAAGGATGGATTTGATTTAATTTCTGCGGGAGTAAGTTGATAAAGTTCCCGGCATGATTCGCTTACAAATGGTAAATAAAAACTACCATCCGCACGAAGGCAAAACTGATAGATCATTCCTGGCAAATAATTGGCGAATGTATAAAGCTCTTTCATGCTTTCAACACGGACTGATTCGGCGCGTCGCAGGGCCGTCTTGTCCCGGATAATTCCAACAAAATGGGTCACCTGGCCCTTGTTGTTTCGCACGGGCAAAATGGATAGATCATTCCAGAACGGCGTGCCATCTTTGCGAAAGTTTAGAATTTCACCACGAAAATCCGTGCTATCACGAAATGATTTTTGAATTAATTCGCGAGTTGTTCCACTGGATTCTGGTCCTTGCAAAAACGAACACGTCTGCCCAATGATGTCTTTTTCGCTCCAGCCCGTGATTGAATAAAAGCTGTTGTTGGCGGATGTAATAATTCCGTTTGCATCCGTAATGAGCACGCCATCGGACACAGATTCCAAGGCAAGACTTGTAATTTGAAGTTGCTCTTGAAAATCATCCCCACGGGACGGCACATGATTTGGATTGGAAAAGTTTTTAAAAATCATGTCGAACCGTCTTGCTCCCCAAGGAATTTGAAATGTATCAATTACAAACCAATTTAATTCAAGTTCAAATTTTTTATTTATTTGATTTCAATCTGAACAAATTCATAAACAGTTATGTGATACAGATACATTTATTTTTTGGCTCATCGAGTCGAGCCTTTTCGTGAAGCTGTGTGGCGGTTTAATTCTTTGAAGAAATTCCATCACGCACGGCGACAGAAGCAATGGTGTTTGTCAACGACGTAGACATTGTTTCACGTGGCATAAGCGCTAAACCAATCAATCCACCGGCGGTGATCAACATAAATAGCACGCCAACGCCAGGCGCGCCAAATTTGTCCGCCACTAACAACATGACAAACGGTCCGCTGCCACCAACCAATGCCGCAGCGCTGTCGTATGAAACCGCAATGCCAGACACGCGCACTGGTGAAGCGAATAACCGCGGCAACAATCCCAAGTACGCGCCAATGAAAGTGCCGCTAAGCGCGCCCAGCGCAACAAGCCAAGTGGCGCCGCTTGTTTCAACTGACGCATACGCGGGAAGCGCGCACACAAAAACGGCTAGCAACGCCCACGCGCAGAATCTGCGCGCGCCAACTTTGTCGGCAATCCATCCACTGAACACGTAGATCACGGACCCGCAACCCGCCGACACCAACGCAATGAAGTCAGCCGTTGATTGCGGCGTGTTGCATGTGCTAATTAAAAATGAAGGCAATGCCAAGTACAGCGCCGCCACAATCCACGAGTGCACACTGCACATTAAAAATCCAGACACCAACGCGCGCGGTGATTTGCGCAGCAACGTTCGCAGGGGTAATGCGTCTACTTGTCCGCTGGATTGCAGGTTTTCAAACTCCGCGGTCTCACTAACATGTCGACGCACGAAATAGGCGAACACACCCACGCAACTGCCAAAGAAAAATGCCAGGCGCCACGCCCAAGTCATGGCATGTTCGTATCCAAATATGGACGAAATAATCAGCGCCACGGTTTGTCCAAGCAATAAACCAGAGTTCACACCCGCAAGCAAAATGGCGGTGACCAATCCAACGCGCCGCCGACCAGCGTGCTCACTAAGCCAGCACAGTGACGACGGAATTTCTCCGCCCAGCGCCATGCCTTGAACAAGTCGTAGCACCACCAGCAATATTGGCGCCGCAATTCCAAGCGTGGCGTAACCAGGTAGCAGTCCAATCAAACACGTGGTGGCCGCCATACCCAACACGGTGTGTGAAAATACATATGCGCGACCGCGGCGGTCGGCAACGTGCGCCCACACAATGCCGCCAATAGGTCGAGCAAAATAGCCCACGGCGAAAATGGCGAAGGCTTTCAGCGTTGAGGACGCCTCGGAGTCGGTTGGAAAAAACGCAGCGCCAATTTGCGGCGCAAACACGGCAAAAATCACAAAATCGTAGAACTCAAACACGCCGCCAAGCGCCGAGATAAATGTGGTTCGCCAAAGCGGTGCGTTCATAACGCAACCGTACCACGGCGGCGGTCTTACATTCGCATCAGCAATTCTTCAACAGCCTTGCGTCGATCGGCCGCTGAATCACCGGTATCGCTTCCAACAGGCGCCACCACGCGCGAAGGTGGATTGCCGCTGATAATGCGGGAGCCCTTGCTGAACGTGATATACGAAATTGCCCAAGACATAAAAACCAGAATTCGATTATTGAAACCCACCAGCAAAATTAAATGCACAAACAACCACGCCAGCCATGCAATAAGTCCGTGAAACTTCAGGCCCGCAACTTCCGCCACCGCCTTGGCGCGGCCAATAGTTGCCATTGAACCCTTGTCAAAATATTCAAACTTTCCGCGCTCCATGATTTGCGCGCCATTGGTGGTATTTAAATTTGAAGTTGTATTCGGCGCGTTGCTTTTTGTTTTACTCACGCCAGCCCGCACTTCGCGCGCAATTATTTTTGCCACAAATTGACCCATTTGTGTTGCCGCAGGCGCAACTCCTGGAACCGAGTGCCCGGTTTTGGCGCACTTCATGGACGCCATGTCGCCAATCACAAAAACATTTGGCGCGCCCATGACCGAGCAATCTGGTTCCACCAACACGCGCCCATTGCGATCCAATTTTGCGCCAAGCGATGCGCCAAGCGAGCTTGCCTTCACGCCCGCCGACCACACGATGGTGTTGGCGCGAATAGTTTCGCCGTTCACCACCACGCCAGTTTCATCGACATGTGTGACGGATTGATTGAGGCGAATCTCCACGCCAATTTTTTCCAGCGCCTTCAACGCGGCGTGTGAAGAACTTTCGCTCATGCTTGGCAGAAGTCGATCACCCGCCTCGATTAAAATAACGCGCGCGTTTTTTGCATTGAAGCGGCGATAGTCCTTAGAAATAGAATCAACACCAAGTTCCTTAATGGCGCCAGCAAGTTCTACACCCGTTGCGCCACCGCCCACCACAATAAAAGTTAAGTGTTCGCGCAGGGCAACTGGATCGGTCTCGGCTTCGGCGTCCTCAAAGGCGCGCAGAATTTTGTTGCGAATAATCATGGCGTCATCAAGCGTCTTCATTCCGGGCGCAAATGGCGCCCACTGATCGTTTCCAAAATAACTTGAATTTGCGCCCGCGGCCAAAATCAGATAATCAAAGCGCGCGCTTCGTTTGTTGGAAAATGTAATGCGGCGCGCCGCGCAATCAATGGACACAACCTCGTCGTTAAACACATAGGCGTTTGCCTGCTTGCGAAAAATACGACGAATGGGAAACGCAATGTTGGAAGTTGGAAGCACAGACGTGGCCACCTGATACAGCAGGGGTTGAAATAAGTGGTGATTTTCCTTGTCAATCAACACCACATTTACCGGCGCCTTGGCTAGCGCCTGCACGGCGGCAATGCCGCCAAATCCGCCGCCAATGACAACAACTATGGGTGAGTCAATGTTTGGTTTTGTCATTGGGCAATTCGCACAACTTGGTAGTGGGGTTTGATCACGCGTGCGATTGTAGGCATGGGTTGGTGAGCGCCGTTAAGATTGATATTGCAAGACACGAATACTTTTGCGCTGGAATTCACGGGCACCGCCCGCGCCACGCAAAACATGAAAGCTAAACACCCGCACAGTGGAGCAAATACAAATGGACACAAACACACAAATGGATGCACAGAACGCAAACAAGTCCGCACAAATTTTCCCCGCGCAAACAACTCGCGCACGAATTCGCCAACTGGCCGCGCCCGCGTTGCTGACGCTTGTGGGTTGCGCAGCGTTGTTGTTGGCCGCGCGCCCAAACGCCATCACGCAAGAATCACGCGGCAAGCCGGTGAGCATTACCAGTGAAAGCACGCCTTTCGGAATGAGTTTATTCCGATTGTGGAGCAACGGCGACATTGAAGTCATGGTGCTTGGCCAAAACAATGTCTGGTCAGATTGGAAAAGCGTTGCCACCGGCCAGGGCGGTTACGCGCCGAGTACGAATCCGAACCAGTGATTTGTCATTGCGGCGCACCACGCCAAAGTGATTTATAAAATGGTCACACGCGCGCATTGCGTTGTTGGCGGCATGTGCGACGCACCACGGCCAGTTGGCTTTAGTGCGCGTTAATCATTTTTGACATGTTGAAGATGGGCATCAGCATTGCGGCGGCAATTCCACCAACCACCACGCCCATGACCACGATCAAGATTGGTTCCACCATGCTGGTGGCGCTTTTGATGGAGACTTCAAGATCTTCCTCGGCAACTTGCGCCGCGCTTTCAAGCACCTCGGGCAAGCGACCAGATTTTTCACCGGCCGCGATAATTGCGGCGACATTGCGCGGCACAAATTTAAACTCGCGGAATGTTGGCGCCAACTCGCCGCCGTGGCTCACGCGCTCCTCGATCAATTTCCACATGGCGTCGTAGCACAAATTGCTGGTGACATCTTTCAAAATGCGCACCACATCTAGAAGCGGTACGCCAGCTTTCAGCAACGTAGCCATGGTGCTGCAAAATCTTGACACATACAGGTGGCGAAACATTGGACCAAGAATGGGGAAAGTTAATTTGGCTTTGTCGATTGCATTGCGGCCCATGAAGCTCTTCATCCAATACCTAATTGTAATTCCAAGCACCACTAATCCAGGCACCCAATACATCCATGCGAAACGTATGAAATCTGAAAGACCAAGCAAAAATTTTGTAGGCAGCGGAAGTTTGTCGCCCTGCATGGCAAACAGTGGAGCAAAGCGCGGCATGACGGCGGTCAGAATGATGGTGACCGCAAGCACCGCAACAATAAGCATGATGGCGGGGTAGGCCATGGCGCCTTTCACTTGGCGGCTTGTTTTACGCTGTTTTGCAAGGTCTTTGGCAACGCGCGACATCATTTCATCCAACATTCCGCTGGCCTCGGCCGCGCGCACCAAACTAATCATGAGCGATGGAAATATTTTTGGCCACTTGGCAAGAGCCGATGAAAAATCTTCACCTTCGCACACGTCGTCGCGAATGGCGCGCGCCAACTCCGCAACAATGGGGCGCGACGCTTGTTCAGCGAACGTGTCCAGTGATTCTTTCAGCGTAACGCCAGTACGAAGCATGACCGCAATTTGCGAGCAAAACGAAACCGTGTCATCTTGGCGAAACGCATTTCCAAGACGGCGTTGACGCGAATTCGAGCTGACTGTTTCACCAACGGACGCGCCGGTTTCACCAAGATTCACTTCCAAAATGGCAAGACCTTGTCGGCGAAGTTCGCGCACGGCATCAGAGTGCGAAAGCGCCTCCAACACACCGCGTGACATTTCACCGCCCGCCTTGCGCGCTTTGTAATTCCACTTTTGTAATTTATTTTCAGGTGGTTCAATGGCGGCAAGCATCATGCACCTCTTCTGGAGTGGTCAAGCCAGCGAGCACCTTTTGCATTCCGTCGTCCCACAATGATTCAAAACCTTGCTCGCGCAAAAGATTGCGGATGAGCGCGGGGTCGCAAGTGCCACACAGCAAGTCGTTCATTTTTTCATCTGGCACCATGAGTTCATACAAACCAAGTCGACCCTTCAGGCCAGTTTCGCGGCACTTGCGGCAACCTACGCCCTTCATTGGCGTGCCAGGTTGATAGGCGTAAATACCCATGGCGGTTTTTTGCGACTCATCCAACTCGCGCGCAACCGCGCAACTAGAACAAATGCGGCGCACCAGTCGTTGCGCTAATACGCCGCGCAAACTTGCGGCGATAAGAAAATTTTCAACGCCAAGATTGCCCAGGCGCGTAATGGCGCTTGGCGCGTCGTTGGTATGCAACGTGCTGAGCACAACGTGTCCAGTGAGCGCCGCCTGCACGGCGATTTGAGCTGTTTCGCTATCGCGAATTTCACCAACCATGATCACGTCGGGATCTTGTCGCAGCAAAGAACGAAGCGCGCTTGCGAAAGTGAATCCCGCCTTGGGATTAATTTGCGCCTGATGCACGCCCTCAATGTTTGATTCAACGGGATCTTCAACAGTGCTCACGTTGATGGTTGTGCGATCAAAATTATTTAACACGCTGTAGAGCGTGGTGCTTTTACCAGAGCCGGTGGGACCAGTGACCAAAATAATTCCATATGGTTGTTCAATGACCTTCTGAAATTTATCCAGCATGGTGGGGCGGAAGCCAAGTTTTTCAAGACCCAGTTGCGAACCACTGCTGTCGACAATTCGCATCACTATCTTCTCGCCAAACTTTCCAGGGAGCGTACTCACGCGCAAATCAATTGGTCGGCCATTTACGCGCACGCTAATTTCGCCGTCTTGCGGAATGCGACGCTCGCTAATGTCCATGTGCGCCATAATTTTAATTCGGCTGGAAATTGCGGCGTTCATGCGCCATGGTGGCGACATGCGCTGGCTGAGCACGCCGTCAATACGAAAGCGCACGCGCATTTTCCCATCATCAGGTTCAATGTGAATATCGCTTGCGCCTTCCTCCACAGCGGAGCAAATGGCGAAGTTGACCAGCTTCACCACTGGGCCTATGTCATCGCCCTTCGCGCCGCCCATCATTTCATCGATTTGTTTTTCTTGAAGGGTGAAGTTTCCGTTCAGGCTGTCACCCAACATTTCATCGACAATTTCCTGCGCCTTTTCTTGCACAGCGCCTTCGGTTCCAACATCTGAAAGCATGGTGTCCAAAAGCTCACTTGGACTTGCAACAAAGCGCACACGTAAACCGCATTCGCGCTGAGCAAGTTCACGAACGTGATCATTCTGTGGATCGGCGGTTGCAATCACAAGCGTGTCTTGCTCGCGGCGCAGTGGAACAATGCAATGTTCGCGGCGCATGGCTTCAGGCAATAATTTCATGGCGGTCGTATCGGCCTGCAATTTTGGATCGGCTACAAACTCCATATTTAAACTGCGCGCCACGGCCTTGAGCATGGTTGTGCTGTCGACCAATTTCATTTGCAACAACACTTCGCCCAACAAAAGTCGTTCGCTGTTGGCGGTTTGGCGGCGCAGTGCCTCATGAAGTTGAGCGATAGTGATTGCGCCGTCTTCAATCAACGCCTGTCCAACACGCGGAAGTGCGCGCATGTCCGCGCTGGTGTTCGCGTTACCAATTTCATTCACTTGTTCTGGTTGATTCATTTCACACCGTTCGCTGAAGCCGCCTTTGATTGACTTGCCGCACCAAAACATACCTCAATTACACGGTTGTCATAATCTACAGTGACGGAACGATCAGCGATGGCGCGCACGCTTGCAAATGTTCCATCAGGCAGGGCGATGGCATCTCCAACGCGAACTGTTTGATCACCAAACACCGCCAATTCACCGCGTATGACGGCCTTCAATATCATGCCAGGCAACAGACCTGGTGTTTTTGTTGGCGCCACAACTGGCGCGTACGCCACCTTGGTGGGTTCAACTTCTGGCGCGCTAACGGCCCTGAATGGATTGCGAGCGGGGTTGTTGTCAAATGACATTTCAATCACGCGCGACGCTGGTTCGGAATCCGCGCCTGAATAAGCAACCGTTGTCGCGCGCGAATTACTTGCTTGACTTTGGTTTTCCGCGATATCGGTTGATAGGTTTGCAACAGAAGCTTGTGGAATTGTTTGCGAACCGCGTGGCGCGTATTTCAAACCCAACGCAACTACGGCAACCGCAAGTACTCCCAAAAGCAGACCAAATTGTTTTGGTTTCACGCCAAGTCGTTCACTGAGCAAATTCCATTGTTGTTGTGCGGCGTTCATTTTGCACCAGCCTTCACGCCACGTGGCGCGCCGGTGTAAACGGTGGCATCCACCGCGCGGTCAGTGAAATATTCATCAAAGGCGAATGAGGCGTCGATGACGGAATTCACTTGGGGAGCATTTGGGTTGCACGCAAACGCGATCGAGCGCACTGTGACCAACGATTTTAAATTTTCCGTAGCCCGCACCGCGCCAAACAACGAATCAAATGTTCCGGTCATTTGCACATCCACGGTGCGGCGCATGGCTTTGCCGCCTTGCACGCCGGGAATATCCATGGAGGCCAACTTGCCTGACTTTGATTGGTGCGTGTACACGCCCTTGTTGTCGGCGGCGCGCGCCAAACTGGTCAACAAGCCACCCTTGTCTGGTGTATTTGGAAGCACGCGTCCGCGTTGAACCAACTCCATACGTAATCGTTCTATATCGTGCTGAATTTCAACCAAGCCATCTTGGCGCGCGGCGGATTCATTGGCCACCGCGCGATATGAATTTGCTTCTTGTTTCCAAAGGCCGGCGTTCCAATAGTTTGGAACGATAAAAAGACCCAGCAACCCAAGCGCGATCGCGATTGGAATCCACGCAGTAATGACTTCCACACCCTGATGTTGATTTTTCAATTCACACCTCCTTGGGCAACGTGCAAGGTTCCAGGCTTGCACACTTGCACGCACAGGGGAACCTGCAACGAAACCGTAAATTCTTCCACACGCTTGCCCATGAATTCTCCAACCTTGCTTTCAGAAACGGTGACTCCGCGAAACGCGGAGGACGCAGCAAGTTTGTGTTCAAATTCCGCCAAATCTGTGTTGGCCTCGGCAACGCCGTTGAGGACTACCATCATTTGTTTTGGTGCATCTGAAGTCTCAAGTCGCATACCAGTGAGCGTGACGTGATCGGGCAACATATTTGTAATGGTTGCAACCACCGACGAAGCTAAAATGGTCGGCACCAGTCCATCAGTCACACGCAACGCATGCATTAAAGTGGCTTGCTCTTTCGCAAGACCATCCAGCATTTCATCAACGCCGGGGGCATTTGCAACCAACAAAACACCCACGGCGCGATCTGCATCGGCCTTGCGCGCGCTGTTCCAGCTGTGAACGCTGACGCCCACGGTGAACACCAACAATAAAACTCCAAGTAGCGCAATGCGGCGCTTGGCTCGCATAGCGTTCACGGCGCGGCGTGATTCACTTGGCAAGAAATCCATGACTGGAAGAATCATGCTGCCCTCTTTGTAGATTTGTTTTGCATGTCCAAACTAGCCGCGCCCAGGGCTGCCGCCCACGTATCGCTTTTTAGTTTTTCGTTGCCAGTGCTCCAGCCAGCGCTGTCAACGGACGCGCTGTCCATGCCGCACACGCCCTTGAGCGTGTCCAACAATTCACGATCACTTGAAGGCGCGCCGGAAACCACCATGCGCGTTGGCCACGATGATTCATCACAAACCTGGCGCAGAAAACGCAATGTTTCTTCCGCCAACGAACTCCAACGCCATGCGCTATCTGATGGAACGGGTTCCAGCGGAATGGAATTTGAATTTGTGTTGTGATCGCTAGACGTTTCTTGCGTGTTTGCAGCCGCGGCCCAGTCACCCTGCATGGCGCGGACAAACTGAAGTTGTCCATCTTTCATCAGAAGCAGAACCGCTTGTTGCGGTTCAATGTGCATGAATGCAATCATTCCTGTATTTAATCCATCATGTCGCAACTCCGCGCCGTGAAGCGCCGCGTACGCCGCATTCTCAATGCTGCATGGTGAAAGACCCGCAGCCATGACGGCTTGGGTTGCATTGCGAATGTAGAGCAGGGGAACCGACAACAACAACAGCGCGCTCTTTCCAGCGGTTTTGCAAGGAAGTGACGCGTGTTGAATCATGACATCAGCTTCATTCACATTAAAGCGATCAATTGCTTCAAAGCGCGCGCTCTTGGCCAATTCATTTTCACTCATGCTGGTCAATTGCGCCATGTCCATGCGGAATAAATTTGATGCAATGGTGACACGGCATTTGCAACCGTTTAATCCGGCCTCTGCAACCTTGGCGCTAAATTCACGCAGCGCCGAATCATCCATCGATCGATCAAGTGGGGCGGCTGGTAGTTCAAACGCAACTCGTCGCGTCCATGTTCCATCCGCTGCTTGTTCAATCGCAATGCAACGCAACGCATCATCCGCAAAATCCACTGCAATGGCCGTTGTTTGCTTGGTCAGAATGTTTTGAAAGTGTCGCATGAACATGCTCCCTAATCGTCTTAATTCAAACGTGTATTCAGTCCGCCTTAAACGAAACAGAGGAACTCCGGTTTCGGAGTTCCTCTGTTCTTTTTATTTCAATACCAAGGTCGTTTCCGACCCTATTGTGTCACTCCAGAATTATGGAGCTGGAGTGAATTTCTTTGAAACACCATCATAAGTCCAGCCCTTGGTGTTATCGAGTTGGTTTTTAAGATCACCTTCGGCGCAATAATTGGCAGTGACAAGCTTTGCCATATCAGCATCACTATAAATAAAGGTCTTAGTTCCTGATGTAGGCAATGTAATTGCAGTAGTAGGATTAAATGCGTTGTAGCGAGTCACCATGGTGGTAATTTGTGAAGCGCGAGCAGAAGCCGCGTTTGTGTTTGCGTCACCCAGTGCACCGACTACGCCTGGAATTACCAAGGCCGCCAGCACGCCAAGAATTACAACCACAATAAGAATTTCAATCAGGGTGAATCCACGACGCATAATTCGTTTCGAGCTGTTCTTAAATGTATTTGTGTTCTCAGTCATCATGGCTAGTGTCCTTTCAAAGAGGTGTTTTCAATCCAAATTTCTCCGACAATTGATCATCAAATACAATTTGACGATCTGCAAATTTTCCTGAGAATTATTTCTCAGATAATCAAGCAATCGACCAGTAACCAGGGCGACTTCAACTGGATGGTTGAAAAAACTACTTTTTTAAAACTTCAGGTTGATCTATAGATGGTGTATTGGATGGTCGAAGTAGGTATTCAATG
Organism: Planctomycetaceae bacterium; assembly: GCA_947474205.1. The sequence goes on from CANJIC010000011.1 coordinate 12,227, forward strand.
ACTTCTTTGAACAAAAACAACCCATTTGGACTTGCGCACCAAGGATTTACATTGGTGGAAGCCCTTGTGGCAATTGTGGTTGTGGCTATGGTTGCCAGTGCAGCAGCGGTGGGCGTTGGATTATCAGCCGCGGCTCAAGAAGACGCACGTTTAGCTCAATTGGCAACCCAGGCAGCTAAGCAACAAGTGGATTTCCTTATGGAGCAACCGTTCGCAAGCATGGCTGCTTCCGTGGGTATCGTGGTTTCAGCAAATACCGTAACCGAAGTAGTAGGACAGATGAAGGCTCCGCCCGCGGCTGGCGGTGTTGATCGCACACTCACATTGGGTGGCGAATGGGCCAAACTTGGTCGGCGTACCACGCTGACGAGCGAACCAACCACATTTACTCAGTACAACAATTTTTTAGTTGACGGAATGAATATGTCTATCGAAGTCTTTGGACCGGACGGAACAATCTACGCCACACTTCGCCGACACCGAACCAACGAGGCGCCCCTATGAAGCGCCGCGGCTTCACTCTTATAGAGGTTGCGATTGCTTCTGTTGTAACAACCATTGTTGCGGGGGCTGTCATTGGAACAATAAATGCGGTAACTGATACCACGCTTGCGTTAGATATTTCTGCGCAAGCCATGGCTCGCTTGGCTCGCGCAGAAGCGCGTGTCGCCGATCACGCCAATCGAGCTCGCCTTGTTCTATCTCAAACTTCCACAGAGATTCTGTTGTGGTTGCCTACAGAGACATTTAATTCAAGCATAACCAACGCTACTGATTACGACGCAATCAACGGCAATGAATTGGCTTGGTATGTAATGAAACCAGCCACAAAAACGCTTTATTTGTGTTACGTCACAAATCGCAATGATCGAACGGTGTATTCACTGAACACCAACTGGACAAGCCTGCGCACCAGTTTAAGCGCGCAGGGTGCGTTGACTGAAATTCCAGTTTTGGAAGGACTTGTTTCCGGTGGATTTCGAGTAGAAGCCAGCGATCCGTGCAGTGTGCAACGATTCACGTTTGATGGAATGTTGAGCAATGATTTTGGGGGAGTAAACGCGCAACTTGGCGGCAGACTTTTGAACGGGCTAAGGCACCCTGATTGTCCATGAAAAATAACACGCTTCCAAATTCATTTTCAAAAAACAACCGACGTGGAGCGGCGTTGTTGCTGGCTATTTTTGCGTTGTTGGTTGTTGGCACAACAACTCTTGCGTTTACGGCCAGCCGTCAAACAAATTTTCTTTCTAGTCGCAACGCGGTCAATTCAATTCGCGTTCGTGAACTTGCCGACAGTGGTCTAGATTTAGCCAAATCCATTTTGCGCAGCGACACAACTTCTTGGCGCACAAACCATACAAATGGAAAGTTGCTGAACAACTACGCGCTTGATGGCGGCACCGTCACTGTTTCACTGATCGATATTGCAAAGCGCGATTCCGGTGCCTCGGCCGCCGCAAGTATTCCAACTTCGACAACCAATGAAGTGGAAATTACTGTTAAGGCAAATCGCGATGGCGCCACTTGGACCTCTGTTTCCAACATGGGCATAGCAACCACCACAAAGGGGCAATATGCCATTTTTGCCAACAAATTCTTGAAGATTGATGGATATAGAAATCAAATTGGTCGGTGGTTGCGCGCGCCACTCTCAAGCGAGAAGCGTCGCATAAACATAGGAAACCAAGGCGACCTTGGAATTGGAATCAACAGCGGCGTGTATATAGATAGTGATGTTCAATTTGAATCCGCAGTGTTGCCAATTGATGCGAGTGATCCCCGCACGTTGAAAAGTACTTGGATTTATTACGCATACAGCGGCGGAACTGATGTTACGAGCAACAGGTATCCAATCAATGGACCGGGTCGCGACTTGGTTTCTGTGGTTCGCATGAACTCCGATGACGTCATTCGAATGATTTCTCTACCCGCTCCTGTTGCTGCAAATCCAGCGAAAGCGCCTATTTCTGGATTTAACAACAATCAGGCCGTAACACTACTCAATGGCACGTACACGTTTAGTCCATTTTGTGTTGGCAAATCAACAGGCAGCCAAAATTTAAATTTAACCACCACAAATTGCAAGTTAAAGTTCACCGCGGGCACCTACGAAATTTATGGAAGTTGGATTGCGACCAACACAACAATTCAAATTGAAGGCGCGGTTAAAATTATCGTGATTCCGCTTAAGAAAAATTCTGGCAACAATAATAATGGAATTGAATGGACAAGTACAACAGTTGAACTTCTGTCTGGCGCGGATTTAGAGGTGAACAACGCCTACGGTCTTTCGATGAATAAATGCTGGATTGGTAGCTATTACCACTGCGACACCGAACCGGATTCCGTGAAGGCCACGGGTGATCCGCACATGAAAACTTGGAATGGGTCGCCATTTCAAACGACGGCGTGTGATGAAATTACTCCTGATGAACCGCGCTACTTGGAGCCATGGCGTGTGCGCATTTATTCAGTTGTAATCGCCTCGAATGGAAATTCAACGTCTCAGAGTTGGACCTTGACGGATACAAGCGTGATTGGAAGTTTATTCTTGCCAGATAACACCATAAATCTTTTTGGCAAATCTCAACTGTACGGACGAATTGCAGCTGACAACTTGTATATACAAGGCACAAGTCGCTTGCGTTACGACCACGCACTTGATGACATTGCAGGACTAACCACCGGACGCGCGCCAAATCGTGGTAGTGATCCAGACGAGACGTTTGCAATTCGTTTACTTCGTTGGGGACCCGACAAGGGGACTGGTCCATGAATTGCACAAATTGCTCATCAAGATTTCATTTGCGTAATGCCATGTCTTACCGACGCGGCCAAACGCTTATTGAAATATTAATTGTGGCCGCAATCATGGTGATACTTGGCGCGCTGAGCATTGACTTATTGCGACCAAGCTCCGATGAAAAAATTCAGGGCGCCGTGCGCATGTTTGCCCAAGATGTGGAATGGGCACGCGGCGCAACGCTGACCAATCCAGACGACCCCGCAAGCATTCGTCTTTTGGCGGATCAAACGGGTTGGATGGTTTCCAGAAATTCAACTCCAACCGTTGCCATGGTGTCCAGCGACGGCGCTTCCATGAGCAGGGTTATGGGAGTTGGAATGTCGGAAGCTGCGCAGGGAGTAAGGCTTGTGTCATCAAACACTTCCCAACTACAGATGCAATTTGACCCATTTGGAGGCGTAAAAACGGCCCCGGCATCAATTGCCATTTATTTACCAAATTTCACTAGCAAATGCACAATTACATTCGACTCTGTCACGGGCGCTATGAAGTTGAATTGGTCAAATCAATAAAACTTGGGCGCAAGTCGGTGGCAAATTAGGTCGAACAAGGGAGTGCAATGATTATGAATCACACACACAAGTCTTCAACAATATCCATTCTTCTAAGCGTGGCGCTGGGTGTGTGCGCCACGTTTGTATGTGCGCAAGCGCAAACACAGACTCCAACCTTGGCGTCAAACCAGGTGCCATTTCAGGAATTAACACCAGCAACGCGGGCACCAAAGCAATCAACTGCGCCAACCACTGGCGCCGCAACGCAATCTGGTCCGCAATCAACTGCAACTGCGCCGGCAACAGCTGCGCCAGTAACAGCTGCGCCGGCAACAATCACTCCAGCGCAAGCTGAAGCGGTTCAAAAACTTTCCACACCAAACGGCATGCTTCCACAGTGGAGCGGTTCCGCCGCGCCAGCACCTGCGGTAACTGAAATTACAAACCAAGCGCCAGCCAATCAGCAGGGCATGGAACAAAAATTAGAAGCTGTCGCTAACGGAGCACCCCCAGTGGTTGATGTGACCGAGCACGGAACCGTAACGCTTGCCGCGCAGGGAATTGAAATTACAAAGTTGCTTGAATTGCTCAGCATTAAAAGCAAGTTGAACATTGTGGCCAGCGAAAAAGTGAAGGCGCTGGTGAGCGTGAGTTTGTACGACGTGCCTGTTGATCAGGCGCTTGACGCGCTGTTGACCGTGAATGGATTTGTGTGGGAGCGACAGGGGCCATTCATTATGGTTTACGCCCGCGCTGAAAAAGAAGCCATGGATAAATCCAAATTGAAGCGTGACGCGCATGTGTTCACGCTGCAATTTCTTTCGCCTGACGACGCGCTTGCGTTGGTAAAGCCACTTCTAAGTGAAGGCGGCACCGCGGTGTCGCTTGGAAAAGTGAAGGAAGGCTTTGAGCCAACCATCACCGACGGCGGCAGCGACACGTACGCGTTTGCAACACGCGTGCTTGTGAATGATTACCCAGAAGTGATTGAAAAATCCGCCAGGATTTTGAAGGAATCTGATATTCAACCACAACAAGTTCGCGTGGAAGCCACCATTCTTGTTGCGGATGTGAGCGAAGATGACGCGTTTGGTTTAGACATTACCGCGGTTGGCAACATTGATTTTGCCACCGTGACCGGCGGACCCATGAACGCCTTCAATGATTTGAAAAGCGGAAAGATCACGCCTCCCAACGCCACGGCAAATGCCGCGTCGTTGTATCCCGGCGTACCAGATGTTGATCCAACGCTGAAACTTGGTGTGATTTCAAATGATGTGGCAATCTTTTTGCAGATGCTTGATCAAGTCAAAACAACAACCGTGCTCGCTCGACCATCCGTGACGGTGCTGAATCGTCAAAAGGCGCAAGTAAATATTGGCCAGAAGTTGGGCTATCTCTCAACCACCCAAACGCAAACCAGCACCACGCAAGACGTGCAATATATTGACACTGGAATCAAACTTACATTCCGCGCGTTTATTAGTCCGGACGGAATGGTTCGCATGGAACTTGCGCCATCGATCGTGGCAGCTGAGTACGTGACCAAAAAATTTCAAGGCCTGGAAACTTCATTTCCAAATCAAAGCAATCAAGAACTACGAACAAACGTTCGGGTAAAAAGTGGGCAAACCATTGTGCTTGGCGGACTTTTCCGCGAAGTGACTTCGACCACCAATCGCCAAATTCCAGTATTTGGTGACCTTGTTCCTGGCGCGCTCAGCGGTCAGGCAGATGCCACGCTTCGTCAAGAAGTTATTTTTCTTGTCACGCCAACCATTGTGGAAGACCCCAAGAGTTCAATGGATGGCGACATGGCGTTGAAGGTAATTGATGCCGTGCAAACTGGCGCGCGCGCTGGCTTGTTGCCTTTCTCACACGCGCAAATTGCTGGCAACTATCAAACACAAGCGTTGGATGCGTGGCGCGGGGGCGACACCAAGAAAGCTTCGCTGTACGCCGATCAAGCCATTCGTGTGTCACCAAATTCACCAAGCATGATTCAGTTGCGTGAGGACATTCGCGCCAACAATTCCGCGCCGTGGAAAAATAAGTTGGACTCGCTTGATTTGCTTCCCGATTACATCCGTGAAAAGGGAACCGTGCTTGGATTCCCAATGGGCGTGCCCAAGGATGTTCCTGGCGCAACACCAAATACAACATCCACTCCGGAACTAACCGCGCCACCCGCGGCGGTCCCTGCCGTGGAGCCAGCCAAAACTATCACCACAAATACCGCCGCTCCAACAACGCAAGCCATGAAAGTTGCGCCTGTAACGCTGGCTGTAAAAACGAATCCAGCCAATGACGGAAAAAATTATGGAGTTGATGTTGGCTACATCTTGACGCCACCCGAACCAACACAGCAACCGAAGGAGAAACAATAATGAAAAACTTTGTCATCGCCGCATCACTCATGCTTGCATTGGGCGCCTGCGCAACACCGCATTCAAAGCAGGTGCGTGAAGAAGCGCATGATCGATACGACCGCGCTAATACGCAGGTGATGTTTGATCAAGCCAACCAAAGTTTTCACGCCGGCCAATTTGAAGCCGCACTAGGTCACATTGACAAGGCTATTGCGCGCTATCCAAAAGATGGAAATTACGAAGTGCTGCGTGGACGAATTCTATTGGAGATGAAGCGCACCGACATGGCGCGTGAAGCCTTTGTGAAGGCGGCCGCGCTTTCGCCAACTTCCGCCGATCCTCACTACTACATGGGAATAGTTTTGCAACGTTGGAACGAGCTGGACAAAGCCGCCGCGGAATACGCCAAGGCGTTTGAGTTGGCGCCGTCGCAGTTGCAATATGTTGCCGCAGAGTGTGAAACATTAATCGCGGCTGGACGATTGAATGACGCGGAAAAGAAATTGCTTACCGTGCAAAAAACATTTGAGTTCAGCCCCGTGCTTGATCGCATTCATGCGGATCTTGCGGGCCAGCGCGGTGATTTAAAGGAGCGCGAGAAGTGGTTAACCGCCGCACGTTTGCGCACCGAGCCAGCAAAGGCGCAACAACTTGTGGAAGAAATTGCCGTGACTCGCTTTGAGCAGGGCAATTGGGTGGGCTGCATTGATGCGCTTGAAGATGAGGCGCTGAAAGATTCCGCAAAATCCACCGAACTGGTTCG
>CANJIC010000012.1 GCA_947474205.1 Planctomycetaceae bacterium
CCTCACGCTCAGTCCGCAGATTGATTTGGTGGAGCACAATTTGCGCGCGGCCAGCGCAAACCTGACGCGCAGTTTTCCTGATTTTAATTTAAGCGCCGGTGTGAACTATGACTCGCTCACGGATGTCTACTCATTTGGAATCAGTCTTTCCATTCCAGCCGTTGGCGCAAGCACGCCTAGCTTGGCGGGCAGCTCCGCGGGCACTTCGCCATTTGGCAACACAACAACTGGCTTAAGCCAATAAACGCCGCGCTTGCGCAAACCATACGCGTGTTCAATACGCGCTTTTGCGGCGGCACAATCGTGAAATTTTAAAAATCACAACGAGCCAGATCACTCTTCAAATAGCGCGCCGGGCACTTCGATCAACTTCTCGCCAATGTGCGCGGCGCCTGCGGCGGTAAGTCGGCGACCTTGACGCGTGCGCGATAAAAATCCGCGGCGCAATAAATATGGCTCCACCATGTCTTCAAGCGTGCCCGCGTCATCGCCCAATGTCGCGGCAAGAGCGTCAAGGCCAACTGGTCCACCGCGATATTGCCGCGCCAACGTGGTGAGATATTTTCGATCAAGTTCATCCAAGCCCATGGCGTCAACGCCTTCAAGTTCAAGCGCGCCGTCAACGGATTGGTCATCCACCCTGGCTCCCGATTTCACCGCGGCCCAATCACGCACGCGCCGCAACAAGCGCAGCGCCACGCGTGGAGTTCCACGACTGCGGCCCGCGATGCGCGCCAAGGTGCTGTCGGCCACCTTCATGCCCAACAAATCCGCGGCGCGCGCCAGAATGCGCAGCAAATCGCTGTCATCATAAAAATCCAAATGGTGCGCAATGCCAAAGCGGCTGCGCAAGGCCTGCGTCAGCAAACCGGCGCGCGTGGTGGCGCCAATCAGCGTGAATGGTTTCAGCGGCAGCGTGACAATGCGCGCGTGCATGCCGCTGTCCACCGTGAAGTCCACGCGGTATTCCTCCATGGCGGGATAAATATATTCCTCCACGCTCGCGGGCAAGCGGTGGATCTCATCAATGAACAACACGTCGCGCGGCTGCATGCGCGTAAGTGTTCCAACCAAATCGCCAGCCTTGGTCAGCGCGGGACCACTGGTGACATAGGCGCGCGAGCCCATCTCCGCGGCAATCACATGCGCAAGTGTTGTCTTGCCAAGTCCAGGCGGTCCATGCAACAAGACATGATCGATCGGTTCGTCGCGCGCGCGCGACGCGTCAAGCGCAATTCGTATGCGCTCCACCAACGCCGACTGTCCAATGTATTGATCAAGCGCGCGTGGACGCAACGTGTGCGACTGCGGATCAAGTTGATCCTCGCTGACCTCGTCGGAGGTGACAATGCGTTCGCGCGCCATGAACTAGAACCGTACCTGCGGCGCGGCGCGCGCAACTTCATCAGCTTCCTTGAAAAATTCAATCACCTTCATGCCAAAGATGCCGGCCACAATGTTGGATGGAAACACCGCGATGGCTTCGTTGTACAAGGCGACAGTCTGGTTGAACCCTTGACGCTTGCCACCGATTCTATTTTCTGTTTCAGCAAGCTCGCCCTGCAATTTCATAAATCCGCCGTCGGCCTTCAAGTTTGGGTACGCCTCCGCCACGGCCATCAAGCGACCAAGTGAACGCGTGAGCGCGCCCTCTGTTTCCACGCGCTCATTCAATGTGCGCGCCTGCGTTGCGGCGGCGCGCGCCTGCATGACGGCGGTCAGTGTTTCTTTTTCATGCGCCGCGTACCCCTTCACGCTCTCCACCAAATTTGGAATTAAATCATGACGGCGGCGCAGTTCAACATCAATGTCGGCGAAGGAACCTTGGGCCGCAATGCGTCGGCGCTGCAACGTGTTGTACATGGCGATCACGGCTATCACCACAACCAACGCTGCCACAACAAGAACAAGAATAATTGGTGTCATTTATGCGGTCTCCATATTGATAAAGATACCCACTTATCACATTGAAGAAAATGTTTGTCGGCGCGTGGCGGCGACATTAATTCCAACTCAAACCTTTGGGCCAGTGCTCGGCGCCTTGGGCGTCGGCCGCGGCGATTACGCCTTCAAGTCTCGCAATTTCATTGGCCACAAGTTGCGCACGCTCCCAGGGATTTCCGCAGGACAACAAGTGATATCGCGCCTGTTCGTCGCGCAACATGGCGGCGCCAACAAGTTCAATCACGGCGTGCGTTGGCATGTCGTGGCGATCCGCCCACTCGGACACTTTTTGCACGCTTGAAAGTCGTTGCAACAACGGGCGATGCAGCAACTCCTGCAAAACCTTACGCGCCGCATTCATTTTTGGTGGCGCATGATTGGGCGGATCAATCGGATACAGCATCGCTGTGCGATACGCCTTTGATTCACACGGTTCTTGAATTTCTTTAATGCGCGCGCGGCAGACTCCGTGCAAGACAATATTGTGGCGGCCATCTTTCAGTTGCTCGTGCTGCACAATTTGTCCCACGCACACAGCGGGCCGCAACTTTGGAGACGCGCCAATGACATCCATAAACTTGGCGCCCACAATCGCCATGGCGATTGGACCAGCCGTCAATAAATTGCCGGCGCGCACTTGTTGCAGCGCGTCCCTCACCATTTGTCGGTAGCGCGGCTCAAACACATGCAAGCCTTGCACCGAGTGGGGCAACAACGAAACACACGCCAGCGGAAAAAGAGGAATGGGTCGATTGAAGTCAACCGTAATTGTGTCGCTCATACAACGTCAATGCTAGGAGCGCCAAGTGAGTTCGTCACCTGTCTATCTGTCCTGTCTATCTATAAGGAAGAAGCTCGCGCTGCTTCACGGCGGCGCGCAAGCGTTGCTGACGCGACGAACGAAACAACATGAGTAATTCCTCGGAATCCACATTGCCCACGGAAGTTGTTCCAAGTAAATCACCCGATTGCGCGGGCACGCGCCCATCGGACAACACCGTCAACGCCAAGTGTTCGCTGGGACTATTGCTTGCGGCGAATCCCGCGGCGCACAGCGGCGCGTCCGTGATCGTGTCGCCCCATGGATCAATTTGCGGAGGTGAATCAACGCAAAAACCACCGGCGCGATTCTGCCACAGCGCGCCAAACGCCGCGATGCGATCCACCATGTCGCGCAATCGCTCTATCACTGGCAAAATCCATGGGCGCGCCAACCATGCTGGCGCGCCTGGTTGCGCACGGCGCTGCGCGATCACGCTCTCCAACGCGCGCCGCGCAAAGTCGAATCGATCAAAGCCCATCATGCGCACATACTCGCTGGCGTTGGTGGCGTGCAGATCAACGCTGATCATATCGGGGTCAATCGCCGCCAACTTTTCAAGCGCGTCAAGCGACAACAATTCACTGCGCACCGAAAGCGCCAACGCGCCAGCCTTGCGAATTTGTTTTGCAAACTCAACCACATCCGGATGCACCAGCGGATCACCCGCTCCGCCAAGGGTCACCACCACATCGCGCGCCTCGGACACGCGCGCAAGTATGCGATCCATTCTTTTGTGCGTCATGGTTGGCCGCTGCACCGTGCCAAAGCGATGCGGACTTGCAAGACCGCAACCACGTCGACCCGTGTTTAATTCAATGGTGAGAAATTGCGGCACAAATGTTGGCGGCGCGTTGGCGTGTCGAGTGAGCGCCTCAAATTGCGCGTGTGCGGAAATATCCGCGCCATGAAGCAGTGGCTCAAGCGCGCGGCGCACGCGCTGAATGCTGCGCGGCGTGTCCATGATCAAGCGCTCGGCCACCGCCGCCACGAAGTCTGGAATTGCAATGATTTCCGCGGCGTTTCGCGTGTCGGCGCGTTCCTCAATCCACTGGCCAATGCTGCGCGCGGCGCCACTTGCCAACATGCGCACGCTTTCGATCGGCAACAAGCACGCGCCAATTCCAGGCGCGGCCAACGAACACACAAACTGCAAGTCACGCGCGCTTGAGCGCCACCGCTCCACCAAGCCGCGCACTCCCCACTGCTCCTTCACCGCAATCAACGGCCAATCCGCGCCGCACACCAACACCGCGTTGGCGTGCACATGTTCGCACGCAAGCAACGCGGCCTTGGCGGAAAAAACTTCATCGAACACGCACAGATTGGCAATGCCGCCACGCGAACACGAATCACTCCACGCGCGCGCCGCGCGAATGTCCGAATGGCCCGCGCCAAACACGGGCTCAGGCGTGTACACAATGTGCAAATGCGAACTTGGTTCAATGCCTTCAAGCGCCGCGCGATGATCCCAATTTTCTGGCGCCACCAAACACACATGCTCAATCTCATCGCTTTGCAAAAGGCGATCAATGGTGCGCCGCAACACGGTGCGCCCGCCAAACTCAAGTTCAAGCGAGCGTTCAACACCAGTTCCACCACGAAGTGGATCAATCGCAAGCACGGCCACAATTCGCGGCGCGTCGCGTTTCACGGCGCCATGTTGAAAGTTGTTGGCGCCTAGCACCGCCGCACGCGCCACTGTTGCTGTGCGCGCACCATCATCCACCACGCCGATCACATTCACCGCATCTTGCGCAAGCGCTTTGGAAATTTTAGTTTTACCGCGCAGCCCCCACTTCACTTTCGCATTGCGCGCCGTGGCGTATGTCGCCAAACATTGCGCCAACGGCTCAACCACCGCGTGGCGCTTCACAACGCCGCCTTCGGTGGCATCAATCACGCGCAATCCAAGCGCCACGTCGTGCGCGAACGCCGCCTCAAGCAACGCGCGCTCGCTGCGCAACGCCAAATTGGTCACCACGCTGCGCTCGTGGCGTTCACCAACTTCATCGCGCTCATCACTGGACGCGCCCGCGGCAACCTCGCCAGTTTCGTTGGTCAATGTTTCGCGTTGCAGTTGCGTGGAGTTGCCAAGTATTCGATGCGTATGCCACCAATCCCAACTTCGCACCAGTGAAATTTGCGTGCTCCACTGCACATCAAGTTCGTTGCCTTTGGCGTGCGCCACGCCATCAATAAATGCCAAATCAAATCCAACCAAGATCACCGGGTCGCAACCCAAATAGCGCAGCAACACATATCCCAAAAGTGAATCCACAACACTGGGCGGCGAGGAAATAACCACTGAGCCGTCCGTGGCGTCCTTGCGCGAACAAAAAACATTTTCATGGTCGCCGCTCCTCTGAATTACATACGCCGCGTCGCCACCCACCGCTGCATCATCCCTAGAAGCGCGCACCGAATTCGCGTTGAACGAACCCAACCACTGCCGCGTCGCGTCGCTAAGTTCGTGCGTTGACACCACAAGTTGCGGCCGCAATTCCATGGCGCGAAGCGACCCCGCCGCGGCGGCCGTTGCCACCATGACAAATCGATCTACAAAAACTTTGTCCGCCAACACATGCGCGTTCTTTGACAAGCTTGGTCCCGCGGAAACCAACACGCCCGCTTGTCCCTTCATGCTTTCCGCCCACGCGCCCGCCACCGCGTCGCTCAACAAAGCGGCGTTCACCGCTTGGCTCACCATCATGTATTCATTCTTAAAGTCTTGGGCCACTGCGGCAAAGCGTAACGCTTTCCAAATTTGGCGTAACTAATTTCATTGCAGCCGCAGTGATGCAACCCGAACGCTGCAGTAGTTCAATAACGCACGCACAAACTTTCAGCGCGCGCATTTTCAATTCTTCACGCGGCGCACCCTCGATTCCAACAACTTTTACGGCTCAAACAGCAATTTTGCCGATGTTGCCATGTATGCGCAGCATCACTCGCATCCTGACTCTCAGCGTGGCGCTTGCCCTTCTTGTGGGCGGCGGGTGGCTGGCTTTGTCCATCACGCGCACCATTCAATTGCAACGCGAGGTGGCGCGACTAGAAGTTGAGATTGAAAAACAAAAAGAACTTCGCCTGGTCATGGCGGAGCGCCTTGGGAAAAATCGTCGCCTCGCGCGCATCCATATCCAATCGCAATTTCTCACCAACGATCCAGAAAAAAAACCTCTCACCGCCAGCGACATTTCCAAAGTGGATCCAAGCACCATTTCAACATCCGTGAACTTCATCGAACTCAACGAGCAAGGCCGCGAAATTGGCAAGCGCACCTACACCATTCCAGGCGCGACACTTTTTGTGGACGCATGGACCGTGCGCTTTCCCCAAGACGATGTTGTTGGCGGCGACCTTTTGCGCGGCCGCTCGCTGGTTCTACTTCGCCGAATGTATTCCGACTGCATGAATCCCAAAGATGGATTCCCCATTGACACGCCCGGTGGTATTCCCGATGGCTACGCCGCGGGCGACGCGCAAAAATTTGAGCAAGCCATTTGGAAACATTTTTGGTTGCTTGCCACTCAACCCGACTCCGCCGTGCACGAGCACGTGCGCGTGGCGCAAGGCGAGGCCGTGTACAAGCCCGTCTCCACTGGCCAGACATACGAATTACAAGTTGAGAACGCGGGCGGCATCACGCTTACGCCCATCATTGATGGCGAAATGGCCAAGGCGCCTTAGACCAAATCTAAGCACAGTCGAAGCAAAGTCGAAAATCACTTCTTCATTTTGGCATCACCCCCACGCGCAAATCCCATGCGACAAACTGCAAACAAGATTTCAAATATCAAGCGTGTTGTAAATATTTCCAAACACACTCGCAGTACTTCCATTTAAATTAGCCCGGCTCCTCACGGCGATCGACTTCCTCTCGTAAAGTGTGCGCGTGAATTCCAACCCGCACCAACTCATCGCCGACCTTCGCTCCGACACCGTCACGCAACCCACCGACGCCATGTGGCACGCCATGCGCGCCGCGCCGCTGGGTGACGACGTTCTTGGCGACGAACCCACGGTGCAAAAACTAGAGGAGCGCGTGGCGCGCATGCTTGGAAAAGAAGCCGCGGTCTTCACGCCCAGCGGAACCATGGCCAATCAACTGGCCATCAAGTCGCAGTGCGAAAGTGGCGACGAAATTATTGCGCACCATGACAGCCACATTATTCATTATGAAACTGGCGCGCCCGCCGCGCTTTCTGGTTGCATGATTCAGCCGCTACATGGCGATGGCGGAATGTTCACGCCCGCCGATGTCGCTGGCGCGCGCCGACCCAACACCATTCACGCTCCGCGCTCGCGCATGTTGGTGGTGGAGAACACGCATAACCGTGGCGGCGGAACATTCTGGAGCGTTGATGTGTTCAAATCCGTCAGCGCGCAAGCCCGTGCCGACGGACTGATTGTGCATGTGGACGGCGCGCGCTTGTGGAACGCGTGCGTGGCTGGCAACTACCAACCGCTCGACTTCACGCAACACGCCGACACCATCAGCGTTTGTTTTTCCAAAGGCCTGGGTTGTCCCGCGGGAAGCGCGCTATGTGGCCCAACAAAAACAATTGAGCGCGCGCGTCGCCTGCGAAAAATGTTTGGTGGCGGCATGCGTCAAAGCGGCTTGCTTGCGGGCGCCGCGCTGTACGCGCTGGACAACAACATCGAGCGCCTTGCGCAAGACCACACGCACGCGCGCCAACTTGCCCAAGGCGTCAGCACCATCGCCGGCCTTCGTCCGCATGCGCAACCAAACGCAATTCCATCCAATATGGTGTTCATTCACATTAATCCCGCACTGGCAACCGCCGCTCAATTTGCCGCTGCCCTGGAGCAACGCGGCGTTCGCACTCTGCCGCTTGATCCCACCCGCCTGCGCGCCGTCACGCACCTTGATGTCACGCCCGCGCACATTGCCCACGCCATTGAGCAATTCGCCCAAGTCGCCACACTCTTGGCACAAAGCAAATAGTTTTTCATCCCTATCGCATCACATCGAGCATCCAATCATTATCGCCGCAGGAAAATTTATTTTTTAATTTATAAAATTTATTTTTCTTATCACTACGGTTTTTACCTGACAACTCCCTCGCTACTCAAGATTTGTCGCGCCTCTGAGCGCCATTTTGCCAAGCTCACAAAATTTTATTCGCGCCAGCTCAATCTGCGGATACATTTACATTTATGTTGACCGATCCACGCATTCGTCGTCTGGCTGATCTTCTTATCCACCACTCCGTCAAACTTGCCGCGGGTGAGCACGTGCTCATTGAAACATTTGATTGTCCCGACGAGATCGCAATTGCATTGTGCGAAGCGGCCAAAGTCGCCAAGGGTCACGCGCATGTGTCCGTGCGCCGCAATCAAATCATGCGCGCGTTGAACCAAGGCGCGCCCGACGCGTTGCGCGTGTGGGGCGAGTACGACCTTGAGCGCATGAAGAAAATGCAGTGCTACATTGGCGTGCGTGGCGCGGACAATGCCAGCGAAATGCGCGGCATTGGCGACGATCAAATGAAATCTCTGGGACGTCTGTACGCCAAGCCCGTGCACTTTGAGCAACGCGTCAACCACACGCGTTGGTGCGTTCTGCGCTGGCCAACTGCAAGCATGGCGCAGCTTGCGCAAAGCAGCACGCAGGACTTTGAGGACTTTTATTTCCGCGTGTGCACGCTGGATTACGCGGCCATGGACCGCGCCGCCGCGCCGTTGGTGCAGCGCATGCAACGCACCGACAAGGTGCACATCAAGGGTCCAGGCGCCACGGATTTGCGTTTCAGTATCAAGGGAATTGGCGTTGTCCCCTGCTGCGGCGACCGCAACATTCCAGACGGCGAAGTCTTCACCGCGCCCGTGCGCGACAGCATTGAGGGCGTGCTGCAATATAACACGCCAACACTTCACAACGGAAATAGTTTCGAAAGCATCCGCCTTGAATTTTCCAAGGGCAAGATCATCAAGACCGACTGCGCCTCTGGCGACAAAGCGTTGCTTGAAAGCATCTTCAACACCGACGAGGGCGCGCGCTATGTGGGCGAGTTCGCCATTGGTTTTAATCCGCACATTCTCGAGCCCATGAAAGACATTCTCTTTGACGAGAAAATCGCCGGCAGTTTCCACTTCACGCCCGGTCGCTGCTACGAGGAAACTGACAACGGCAACAAAAGCGACATTCACTGGGATTTAGTCTGCATTCAGCGGCCTGAATATGGTGGCGGCACAATTTCGTTCGATGGCGAAGTGATTCGCAAAGATGGAATCTTTGTGGCGAAGGAACTTGAAGGCCTGAATCCAAATCGGCTTGCGTAAGACGACACGCGATTGTCGCGTGATCACAATCCTTGGAACACATTCGCGAATTCATACACACATAAAAACACCGCGCTTCACGCGCGGTGTTTTTGAATGTTCTTCAATGATCTTTCACATCATTGTGGCGGCGCGGGCGGCGCGGCTGGAGTTTTCTTTGGCGGCGGCTCCGCATTGGTGCCCTGCTCCATAGCTTGCTCCAAGTTTGCGTTGTAGTCCGCCACTTTCACTTTCAAATCCTCGGCTTGATCCATGGCTTTGCCGTAAGTGCTCTCGCGATGACCCACTGCTTTGGGAACAACAAATGGTTTTGATTCCGGTGTTTTTCCACACGCCACAAGAAAAATCGTCGCGAGACAAAATACTCTGGCGATTGGCGCAGTTGCAATAACGCCGCGCAATACACTCACATTGTGTAAAGACCAAGGAATAAACATTCGTTTATCCACCACCGTTTGGTGGCGGCGCAGATCCGCCCGCAGGTGTGGAAGTTGGCGCTCCAGTTGGCGGCATGGTTGTCATTGGTGTCCTTGGCGCGGGCGGGGCCATGTCGGCATCAACCAACTCAACATCAAATACCAGCGTGGCCTTTGGCGGAATCACTGGCGGACGACCTTGCTCGCCATACGCCAAACTCCAAGGAATAATCAACTTTCGCTTCTCGCCAATTTTCATTGGCTGCACGCCTTGAGTCCAACCTTTAATCACGCGGTCCAAGCGAAATTCAATTGGCTTTCCGCGCTCAATGCTGCTGTCAAATTTCTTGCCGTCCACCAAGTAGCCGCTGTAATTCACCTTCACCATGGAATCAGTTCCCTTTGGTGTGGCGCCCGTTCCTTCTTGAAGCACAATCCATTGCACGCCACCAAATTCTCCTTGCATTGGCGCGTCCGTGGCGTCGCCAGGCAACTGCGCAGCAACTTGATCGGACACAATTGTTCCATCAACCGCGTTCACACTTACAAGATGGCTCTTGCCACCAGCGAACACGGACACTTTCCATGTTGGTGGATCGGCCAGCAAATCGCTGTCCACATTGCCAACCTTGCCCGGCACCTTTGCCGAAGCCGCAACAACCGCCGCAAGCGCATCCAACTTTGGAATGCGCATTTCACCGGTCTTGGCGTCAATCAACACGCGCACCGGCAAACCATTTTGAAAGCAAAGAATTTCGTAATCAACTTTGTCCTTGCTCTTCACAATGCGCAGCGACATGACCTTGCCACCCGTGGCGTCAACCGCGGCCTTCATGGCGGCGGCGGCGTCCAATTTAAAAGTTCCAAGCTCCACTTCAAGTGTCTTTGGATCTGGTGGAAGTTGGGAATAATCCACATCACTGACCGTGGTTGTTGCGCCACCTTGGTCGTTGGCAAGCGCAACAAATGAACAAGCGCAAAGTGCCGCGAACATTCCAACCAAACGCTTTGAAAGAACCTGCATGTGAATCTCCTATTAAGTGGACAAATAAAGCGGACAAATGCCGCACAAGAATGCTAATCAAAGATAGGCACTTCTGCCCATGCAAATTGCGCTTATAAAATTTCTCGATACGGTCTAGCCCCCCTGTTGACCGCTTTTTGTGCGCACTATGAAACGATATCTATGCGCCCATGCGCGCCCATCTTGCGCCCTGTTTGCCACTTATTTACTATTCGTGTGCGCCTAAGACAGCGTGCCCTGTTCAATCGCTTTCACTTTATTTAATCGGCGCATGTGTCGCGGCTCGCCGCTGAAATTGGCCGCCAAATATCCGCGCACCATGTCCTCGGCCAGCGCCGCGCCAACAATGCGTCCGCCCAGCACCAACACATTCATGGCGTCATGTTCCACGCCTTGATGCGCGGAATAATAATCCTCGCAGTTGCCCGCGCGAATGCCCTTGATCTTGTTGGCGGCCACGCTGGCGCCAATGCCAGAACCGCACAATAAAATTCCGCGGTCGGCCTTGCCAGCCAAAATCACTTTGCTCAGCGCCAACGCGAAGTCCGGGTAATCATCTTCGGCGTCGTATGCATGCGCGCCCACATCATTCACGGTGTGTCCGAGCGACATCACTAATTTCTTCAGCGACTCCTTCAACTCAAAGCCCGCGTGATCCGACGCCATCACAATATTCATCGCGCCGCTCCCGCCGCATTTTTTGCAATGGTCGCGCGCACCACGGCAGCCACAGGCTCTGGTTCAAAACCAAATTTCTTCAGCAAGTGCTTCAACGGCGCGCTCGCTCCAAATGAATTCATTCCAACAATCGCGCCATCAAGACCAACCCAACGCTCCCAACCAAGCGGGCTTGCCATTTCCACCGCAATGCGCACGCGCATTTTTGGCGGCAACACGGAATCCCTGTACGCCTGATCTTGTTTCTCAAACAATTGCCAACACGGCATGCTCACCACACTGGTGCGAACGCCTTCTTTTGCAAGCAAATCCTGCACTTGAATGCACAAATTCACTTCGCTTCCAGTGCCGATTAAAATCGCCTGCGCGTCGCCACCCTTGGCTTCGCTCACCACATACGCGCCCTTGGCGCAACCACTGGCTTTGCCATACACGGTGCGATCAAGCGTTGGCAAATCTTGACGCGTCAACGACAACACGCTTGTCGCGTGGCCGTGACTCATGGCCGCGCGCCAACACTCGGCGGTTTCATTCGCGTCGGCTGGACGGAACACAAGCAATCCAGGCACCGCACGCAAACCAGGCAACTGCTCAATCGGTTGATGCGTTGGACCATCTTCGCCAACGCCAATTGAATCATGCGTGAACACATAGGTCACCGGCATGTCCATGAACGCGCTCAAGCGCATGGATCCGCGCATGTAATCAGTGAAGATCATGAAGCCGCTGCCGAATGGTCGCAGACCACTTAATGCAAGGCCGTTGCAAATCCCGCCCATGGCGTGCTCGCGAATTCCAAAATGTAAATTACGCCCGCCGTAACTTCCCGGCTGAAAACTTCCGGCGTTGCCATCAATGCCGGTCTTGGTGCTTGGAGTTAAATCCGCGGAGCCACCAATCATCCAAGGAACTTTTTTCGCAATCGCGTTCAACACTTTGCCACCAGAAATGCGGCTGGCCATGCCTTTCGCGTCCGCGGGAAATACTGGAATTTCCGAATCCCAACCTGCAGGCAATTCATGTTTCCACATTTGTTGCAACTGCGCGGCCAACTCTGGAAATTGCTTGGTGTAATTGGCAAACATAGTCTTCCACGCGGCGTTCGCGTCTTTTCCATGCTTGCCCACGCCATCGCTAAAGCGCTGCATCACGCCGTCTGGCACCAAAAACTTGGCGTCCTCTGGCCAGCCATACAACTTCTTCGCCTTGCGAATTAAATCCTCGCCCAACGGCTCGCCGTGCGCGGCGCTGGTGTCTTGTCGCTCGCTGCCAAAACCAATATGGCTGTCAACAACAATCAAAGTTGGTCGTCCCTTCGTCTGGCCAGCCACACCAAGCGTGCGCACCATCGCGTCCACATCATTGGCGTCTCCAACACGCAACACATTCCATCCGTATCCCAAATATCGAGTGCTTGGATCATCGCTGTACGCAAGATCCGTTTTGCCTTCAATGGTGATGTGATTGTTGTCGTAAATCCAAACCAAATTATCCAATTGCAAATGGCCCGCAATACTTCCAGCCTCGCCGCTCACGCCTTCCATCATGCAGCCGTCACCACAAATCGCGTAGGTGCGGAAATTAAAAATCTCAAAGCCAGGGCGATTGAATGTCGCGGCCAACCACTTCTCCGCCATGGCCATGCCAACCGAATTCGCCAAGCCTTGACCAAGCGGACCCGTGGTTGTTTCCAAACCACTTGTCCAACCATGCTCAGGATGACCAGGACACAAACTGTCCAATTGTCGAAACGCCTTGATGGCCTCAATGGGAACCGCGGGTTTACCCGTCAGTTTGCCGCTCTTGTCCACTTCTTGCGTACGCGACAAATGCAGCAAACTGTAAATCAACATGCATGCGTGTCCATTACTCAGCACAAAGCGATCGCGATTAGGCCACAGCGGATCGGCCGGATCAAACTTTAAAACATTTTGCCACAGCGCGTACCCAACAGGCGCCAACGCCATTGGCGTTCCAGGGTGGCCACTGTTGGCGGCCTGCACCGCGTCCATGGAAAGCGTGCGAATGGTGTTAATGGCAAGCGCGTCAATCATTGGAACATCGCCAGGAGTTCCGGCAAAAGTTGTGGCTGATGTGGTTGCTGCTGCGGCGATGGTCATGGATAAATTCCTTATAAAGTTTGAGGACTTTCAAGAGTAGCGGCGAACTCATTTTTTTTCATCTTCAATTTATTTTTGTGACTCAAGCGCATTTGGACATGCCGCGGCGTCTACTATCTACTCAGCAAAGGAATCAAAATGAACACAACATTTACACGCATGTTTCACAAAGCCGTTGTCACTTCTATTTTTGTCTTTGGATTCACCACACTTGCCGTCATGGCGCAAAGCGCCCCGCAAAGTCCGCCAAACACTCGGCCACCAACTACCGCACCAACTACCGCACCGGCGCAACCACCCGCCGCGCCCACCGCGCCCGCCGTTGCAAATCAAAATACAACCGCGCCAGTTCGCAATGCGCCAGCGCCGGAACCAGCCAATGGGCAAGTTGGAAATAATCCACTCAACACCAATCAATCTATTCCCACCAGTCAATTTATGAAGAATCAAAATGCGGTCCCGACAAGCAAAACGGGAACTCCTGCCGGCGTGGGCTACAACAATCCTGGTGGCATAGTGAATTCAGACGCGATGCAAAGCGATGCGGCAAACCAAGTTCATTATCACTATCACTATGACAGCGCCGGGCAACCGATTGGAAATGCTCCAGCTGGATACGCGCAAGCAACATACGAAAATCCCGCCACTGTGCATCAATCCGCCCAGGCTATGCAGAGCTCATCCGGAGGTGAAAATAGTGAGTACAAATCTGCACTTAATAATGATGAAGGTGGCATGTACCAATACCAAACCAACAACTGGAATCCAAATTCACGCGTGAATAATGGTGGTGGCGCTGGAATGACAGCCGCCTGGAATCCATACATGGGTAATGGATCCGGCATGCTCACCTATGGCGGTGGTGGCGACGGCGGCATTGAAGGATTCAACGACTAAATATTAATTCCGATTTCAAATTAAATTATTTACAGTTGCTTGCAAATTTGCATAAGAAGATTCATTTGATGCGCGCATAATTGCGTTGGCAGCGCGCCATTCATATTCGATTGACATGTCCCCGGTGCTTGCCCATTGCGGCGACTACCATCTCCAAAGCAAAGGAATCATTATGAACACACCATTCACACGCACGTTTCACAAACCCATAGTTACTTCGATGCTTGTCTTTGGATTCACCACACTTTCCGTGATGGCGCAAACCCCGCCCAACACGCAACCTCCAACCATTGCGCCCAAGCCAACCGCCGCACCGATGCAAGCACCATCCGTGCCCGCCGTTGCTACTCAAAATCCAAACGCGCCAGTTCGCATTGCGCCAGCGCAGCAACCAGCCAATGGGCAAGTTGGTGCCACCCAAACAAATTCCGACCGATCTATTCCCAACAGTCAATTTATGAATAATCAAAATGCGGTCCCGACAAGCCAAACTGGAACTCCTGCCGGCGTGGGCTACAACAATCCTGGTGGCATGGTGAATACTGACGCGCTGCAAAGTAACAATTTAAATCAGGTGCATTATCACTATCACTACGACAACGCAGGCGGATTTGTTGGAAACACCGCTCCAGGCTATGCGCCAACAACCTACATTGATCCGTCCACGTTGCCACAAACGAGCACCTCAATAATCCAACCGGCCTACGGACCAGGTAATCCCGCGCCGATGAATGTGAATGCTGGCAACATGTATGTCAACAATCCAAACACGCGCGTTGGCGGCGGCGGAGTTCCAACAACATGGAATCCATTTCTCAACAATGGCTCAGGCATGCTGACCTACGGCGGCGGTGGTGGCGGCGGCGGAGTTCAAGGTTTCAACGACTAATTTATAAATTAGATCACAGTCAATCTGATTTCCACGGCGCGTCAATCAGTTTGAATTCAACGGTGCATTTGTAGTCGAGCTACCCGTGGGCCAATTCACAAGTTTGGCGATCAGAATGGCTGGATACAGCACGCCAATGATTCCCTCAACTAAAGCCGTACTGCGCGCGCGGGCGGACATTGGAACAAGATCTCCATATCCAATCGTGGTCAGAGTTGAAAAACTAAAATAAAGAAAATCATGCCAAGCGAACGCCTGCGTAGGCAACGCGCCATTCATGGTTGATTGATAGGCCCCAAGGTTTTGTTCACTGATGCGATGGTGAATGACACTAAACACAATGCCAATCAGTAGGTACACAGAAATGCCACCATAGATTCGATCGGGCTGCACTGCTTCTTTTCGAAACACCGCAAACGCAACTAGAATTGTGGAATATGAGTAATAAATCACCACGAATAATCCAGGCCATCCAATTAAAGCGTTGGATATTTCCAAGTGATTGATTGAGTAGGCGCCATAGATAAAGACACTTAACGCCGCAAAGGTAATAACAATTCCTGTCACTCCCGCCAATGAAATAACCCCGATCGCCGGCAGAAGTGTGAACACAGCAAGACCCCACATCGTGGCGTGCGTATCGTCGGACACCATAAATGGATATGCCCAAAGCAGTACCACCAATGCAATAAACAAAGGAAGGCAACGATTTCGAAGCCACCGCATGGGATTGAGAACGTCCTCTATTTTGTTCGTCCGATTACGAACGGTCTTATGACTTGGTTGCGTCGGCGGTTGAAATTCGTGAGTCATATCAGCAGTATCGACGGCATTGACTGGCAATGCAAATGAAATCAATTTTTAAAACGCAATTTAAAATACGAGTGAATTGAAATCCAACGACACATTTTCAAATCAGTTTGTAAGCACAGAGTTGTTGACAACTGCAAAGGCACTTATTCAACAGTGTCAAAACCGTCTCTAGAGAGATGGCATTGAGGAATCACACTTCCTCGTAATCTAAATCAAGCGTAAATGGCTCTGGAAGACGCCAAACCGCGATTAAACCAAGCGCTACCACCACGGCCGCAACCAAAGCCGCAGCCCCAATCATTCCGACTCCCGGCGTAAGAAATTCCCAGGCCATCACCATGATCACCGCGGCGCCGCGTACTAAATTGGGCGCAACGGTGGCGGCGGTTGCGCGCAAGTTTGTGCCAAACGATTCGCCCGCGATGGTGACAAACACCGCCCAATATCCTGTGGCAATTCCGGCGGCGAATGTCCATGAATAAAATGCGAATGCGCTACCACCACCAAAAGTCAAAAGCCCCGCGATTGCAATGGCCAGCACAATTATAAAAATCGACACCGCGGCCCTGCGGCTTTGCAACCATTGACTCAATGAACTACTGAGTAAATCACCGATCGCCGCGCCGGCATAGCCGCACATGATCACCGTGGGTGGCCGCACCGGTTCACTTAGTCCAAGTCCACGCGCCAATTCAGGCGCGAACACAAAAATAATTCCGCCCACAAACCAAATGGGCGTGCCTAGCAACACCACGCACGCAAAACGGTGCAAGCGCTCCAGTGGTAAGAACAACATGCGCGGATCGCCGCGTTTCTTATTTCGCTGCGCGGTGCGCGAATATATTCCGCTTTCCACTACGCCCAAACGCAACGCCAAAAGCGCGAAGCCCATCACGCCACCAATGATGTACGAGTGACGCCACGCAAAATTCGCGCCAACCACGCTCGCCACAATCGGACCAAACATTCCCGCGAATGCGATGATCATGGTGCCCCATCCGCGATGTTTTTTGCCTAGCAATTCGCTCACTAGCGTTACGCCCGCTCCCAATTCGCCCGCCAAGCCAAAGCCCGCCACAAATCTCAGCGCCGCATACATCGGAACACTTCCCACAAAGCCAGTCAACAGATTGGCCGTGGAATACAGCGCGATCGAACCAAACAATGTCGTCAATCGGCCGCGGCGATCGCCCAACATTCCCCATGCAAATCCGCCCAACACCATGCCCACAAGTTGCGCATTGAAAATGGCAACCCCCGCGCTGGTGATATCGCCAGTTGCAAATCCAAAGGTCACTTGAAATAAATGCCCTATGCGCTCCCAACCCGTGATCGAAGTGCTTGGATCCGCTGGCAGCAATCCCAAACCACCCGCGCCCAAACTAGCAACGCGCACAACGCTGAATATCACCAGGTCATACAGGTCCACGAAGTAGCCAAGCGCGGCAACCGTGACGGCCAACCACGGCGTCGCCCGCGCACCATTTTCAACAACTGAAAAACTATTCACGGATTTGGTCACTACAGAGTTGTACAACAAATTTGCAATTCATTGCAATGCACGACAGATCGGATACACAAACAAACACACGCAATAAAAATGCAAAAACGAAATATAAAAATACAAAAAAAGAACACCCCGACTTTTGATCGGGATGTTCAAACAACCGGTATTCATTGCTGAATACCGGGTGAATTTCTTTTGAAATGAACGTTTGGACGCCTTGGTTCTAAGTTGCCTTAGAGATATCCGTCGCCATGGGTTACCCCACTTTGACGGGCGAGAAATGTGTGAACGGATCGCG
>CANJIC010000013.1 GCA_947474205.1 Planctomycetaceae bacterium
ACCACGGCCGCGCCTATATCGCTTTCGGTGCAACCGGATCTGCGCTGGCATCGCTGTGAAATTAAATGCACCAGTTTAATGGGAAGTATTTTACCCATGCTTGATGGACGCCACCACAATGCGCAAGAGGCTATTTTAATTCGCGACGGATTTGTGAGCGAAGGCTCAAGTTCAAATATTTTTGTCGTGCGCGCAAACAATGTCATCACGCCGCCTATCGACACGGACCCGTCCATTCTGCATGGCACCATGCGCACATTGGCCATGGACGCCGCCAGAAAACTTGGCTTTGAAGTTTCCATTCGCCCCATTGCAGAAGCGGAACTCGCCAGCGCGGATGAAATTTGGGTCACCGGAAGTGGCCGCGTGCTTGCCAGTTGCGTGGCGCTCAATGGCAAGGTGTTTGGCAGCGGAAAGCCCGCAAAAATGGCTTGCGCCGTCATCAATGGAATGCGTCTTGCGGTGGAAAATCTCCTGGTCAAGACTCCCTAGAATCAAAGTCCCATGTCCGCTCTACTCGCCATTTCAGTTGGAAATACCCGCACCTCGTTCGCGCGCTTTGTTGATCGCAAGTTGATCGCGGCGGAACATATTGAGAACACGCAAGAAAATAAAATTCTCGATGGCATTACCGCGGCATGGGCGGAATTGTCCGACAGCGACGCCATTGTTGTGTTGGCCAGCGTGAATGACACTTTCGCACATCCGCTTAAAATTAAAATTGAGATGAACTTGAAGACGGAAGTGCTGCGCATTGGAAAAGAATTGCCCGTTCCAATTGGCGTGTGCTTGGATGCGGGCGCGAATCCTGGACAAGATCGTCTGCTTGCGGCAGCGGCGGCGTATGACTCGCTCAAGCAAGCTGTAGTTGTAGTCGACGCGGGCACCGCCATGACCGTGGACTTTGTCGATGGCGAAGGCGTGTTTCACGGCGGCGCAATTATTCCGGGCGCAACGCTGCAATTAAAATCACTGCATGAAAATACAGCGGCGCTTCCGCGCGTCGCCTTCGCGCAGCCAGATCCGAAAGAACCATTTGGGCGCAACACCGCGGCCGCCATGTTGCTTGGCGTGTATGAAGGATTGCGCGGCGCCATGCACCGCCTTGTGGAGCGTTATGCCGAGCATTACAAGGCTTTTCCCATGGTTGTCGTCACAGGCGGCGACGCCGATGTGCTCTTTGCCGACGACGATTTGGTCGATCGACATGTGGCCGATCTTGTGCTGATTGGCATTCGCGTGGCCGCGGAAAAATCCATCGAAGAAGATTCGCATGAAAGCGACGCCTCGGTTGATGCACACGAGGAATGAATTTGGATCAAGAATTCGCATGTTGGCTCACCACGGCGGCATCCGGCGCTGTCGGCGTGTTGCACATGCGCGCGCAACCTCAGCGGCTTTGCACAACTCTTTCAATCACGCTTCCAGACATTGGCCGCGCCAGCTTGCGGCGCATTTGTAATCTTGACGAGGCGCTTGTGCTTCGCGTGACGGACAACACAATTATTGTCACGCCACACGGCGGGCCGCGGCTGCGTCAACGTTTGGTGCGCGCCATAAGCGACGCTGGAATTTCTTTTGTATCCCCCACCGAACTTTCGCCCGCTGACCTCTTTGTGGAATCCACCACTAACATTCAAGCGCGCATGCTCTACACACTGGCTCGCGCGGCCAGCGCGGACGCCATTGCGCTGCTACTTGCGCAGCCAGAGCGCTGGGAAAAAAATGGCGCGCCCACGCCCGCCGACGCTCCAAGAAGCAAGCGCCTGTGCCGTTTAATTGACCCACCCACCGTGGTGATTGCCGGCGCGCCAAACGCGGGCAAAAGCACGCTTTTAAACGCGCTTCTGGGCCGAACCGCCGCTGTCACTTCGCCTATTGCCGGCACCACGCGCGACTTTGTAAGCGCCAACATTGTGCTTGCGGGTCTTGCCTGCCGCGTGGTGGACGCGCCGGGATTTATCGAAAAAAAATTGTTTGAAATAAACGTGTCTGAAAAAAATTCTCTTGAAAAAAATTCGCTCGAAAAAAATTCGCCCCATACAGATTTGAACCAAACCAATTCAAATCCATCTGCAATTCAATCCGCAAATCAAGCGCCATCTTCATTGCAAGCCCAAAGCGCCATTGATCAAGCCGCGATCGCGCGCGCGCGACAAGAAATTCACAGCGCCGATCTTGTCATCGCGCTTGCCGCGCCAGATCAAGTGTGGCCCGCCATTGAACATTCAAATATTCTTCGCGTGCGCTCCATGTGCGACTTGTCCACGGCAGTGCCCATGCTCACCGGCAACTCGCTCTGCATTAGCGCGCGCACAGGCGCCGGCTTGATTGAATTTGCGCAAGCCGTGCGGGCACAACTTGTGCCGGCCGCAGATATCGCCAGCGATCGCCCGTGGCAATTTTGCTAGACACCCCAGCGCAAATACATCACCTTGCCCGATCAGAATTGAAACGCAATCAGATCAGCGCACCAACCGCGCCCGACCAGGCACAGGCGTTGTGGTGAGCGCGCCAATCACATCATTGAATTCAACGTTCACAGCTCCTTGTTCAACCAATGAACCAAGAATCGCCGTGCCCAAAGACACTTGAGCCTGATCAAGCACTTGTAAAGTGGCATCCGGCGCGTAGCAGTGCGCCGCCAACGTAACTGTTGAAGAATCAGCAATACTCCAAGGTTGCGTGGCATGTTTCTGAAGAATCCAGTACCCGGACCAATCATTAAGAGATGTCGAAGCAGTTCCACTGACCGCGCTGCTGCCACCAACTTGCAACGTGGCGTTGCCCATCAGCTGAATTGTCGCTGCATCCAATTGCAAAATTGCCGTTCCGCTTAAAACTATAGTGCTCAAAAATTGATGCAATCCAGGATCAAGTATCACGGTTCCCCCAGAGGCCTCAAGAGACCCATGAACGCCTGGAGCGACATGTGTCACGCCAACATTGTCATGTTCAACGTTATCAACTTGGTCACCGTGACCTATGGCTTGAGGGAATTCCACCGATGCAAGTGGATCGTCCGCAATGACGGCTCCTTCTTCAAAAACCCCATCAACTGCGGACTTGCTTTGCTCGTCCAATGTTCCCGGCAAGCGCAACACGGACAATTGCATTTTTGCGCCGCTCACAATCCCACATGCTGCTGCGTTGCTTGAGCGCACAGAAACTCCGCCCTTGGAAACAAAGCGCGCAGATTCACTCAGATCAAGCGCGCTTTGCAACGCGCTGTTCAGAAGCAGCGACGTTGTATGACGCGGCGGGTTGTACACGGCGATACTGGAGCGCTCAAACGACATGGTCGAAGTTCCATACAAACCAGCAAGCACCAAAGTTGGAGATCCATTTGGATGATTCGGGGCAAACCGTACGGTCACTCGAACAGCTGGTCCGCCATCTACATCAACAGTAAAGACTCGCTCAACATCGTCCCAATGACCAAATTCCACATCGCCACCACCTGCGGGACCGTTGCCAATGGTCACCACAATAGGTCCATTTGGTCCCCGATTGCTCGCGGCGGCGGCTTGAGCGTCGGTGCGCACCGCTGTACCGCCATCTCGATATCTTGCTGCCGCAGCCAGCGCAATTGAATCCGATGCCGCCTTTGCATGCCGAACGGCCTTAGTGGCGAGTCCCATTTCCATCCCAAACCATGCCAACATCAAAAGAGCAGGGATAGCCAAAACCAGCCAAATTGCGGCGGCACCGCGACAATGTAATCTTCTTGGATTGCTATATATATTCATACAATTACTTGAAATCCGAAATAGTCATAATATGTTTCAATAGCGGCTTCCACGCACTTCACTATAATCTTACATATTTAGCTTGCTGCCTCAAAGGATCAAATGAATGTTTGAACCATTTCAGACCAATTTAGCATTTATGTATCTTGGGTCCAAGGGACTCACGATCCACACAATGGCTCCTTGGATCTGGGGGTTGGTCATTGTTGCTGGAATAATTGCCACTATCACGGATTTGCGCAACATGACCATTCCAAATTGGCTCACTTTGCCCTTGTTTATGGCAGGGTTGATGTACGGCGGCATTACTGAAGGCTCAGCTGGAATTATTGAATCATTACAGGGAGCCGCCGTGGCTGGCGGCATTTTTATGATGGCTTACATTATGATTGGCGGAGGCGGCGGTGACGTTAAATTAATGATGGCCTTGGGTTCATGGCTTGGATTTGAGCGCGGGGTAGTGCTTATGTTGGGGGTCACAATCGCAGGTTTTTTCGCCTCAATCATTATTATTATCTCTCAAGGCGGCTTGAAAAATATCCCTCACGCCATCTTTCATCAGATGGTGATGGCTCAATTTGGTCTGAAACGTTTAAAACAAGGAAAAGTCATAAATCATGATTCAGAAGAGATTTATGCACAACCAGCCCCTAGAATTAAAGGGTGGTTTCCCTATGCTCCAGCAATACTTGTAGGAACCATTGGGACCTGTTGGTATTGGTCGCAATTTAAAGGAGTCATGTGAAGACACAAAAACTCTGGAACCTTGGAATCCGTGGCGCGGAAACCGTAGAAATGGTGTTGGTTCTGCCCGTTTTTGTCGCTTTGCTTTTTTCAGGGTTTGAATATGGTTGGGCGGTTCTAAAAATAATCCAACTTGATCATGTCGCAAGTATTGGGGCGCGCGTGGCAGCGCTTTCCGGTTCAACAAATTCAGATGTCCAAAATAGCGTAAATTCCGCCCTTTCTGATGTCGGAATTGCAGGGTCGACAATTACCATAAGTCCACAAGACCCCGCCAATGCAGTATTTGGAACACCAATTGTGGTCATGATTGAGACTCCATATTCGCAGGTTCAACTGCTCGGATTAAGCAGTGTTATGCCTCTTCCCACAAGTTTAAAGGGTAGAGCGAGCATGGTGAAGGAACCCGAACCCTGACCTGGCAGATGCGCCATTCTGTCAGCATCGAAAAATAGAAAAATCTTTAAAATCAGCCTTTCTTTATCCACAATTTATGTCGATATATGGCTGCGAAGCAAGACTTTGTAGAATTTTCACTTTTACATTAATACATTGAAAACATCACGAATCATCATGATTGGACTCGTTATGGCCGTGGTTGCAGCCTTGCTGTCAATCATGATGCAGAATTTATTTTCCGCCGGTAAAGGTTCGGTTCCAATCGAAATGATTGTGACCGCACGGGACATCCCAGCAGGAACTCAACTGGTCGCGGAAGATCTAACGACTATGCCCGCCAAAGGCAATGTGAAAAATGCAATTTCTTCACGCTCCGCGTTGGTGGGTCGCACATTAGTTGTGCCCATGCAAAAAGGTCAAATGTTTCGAGAGGAAGATTTGATCCAACAGGGATCAGGCGCCATGATTGCCAGCCAACTTCCAGCGGGATACAGAGCAATTACTGTGGTTCTTCACGATACGGCACCAGGCGTGGTTCTGTATCCCGGCGCTTTAGTTGACCTGCTTGCAACAATGGAAATGCCTGCGGCTGCAAATACACCGAAAGAAACAATCACGCGAACCGTGCTGGAGAGAATTCGCGTTCTTGCCGTGAATGATGAGGCGGTCGGAATTAAACCCAATGAAACAACCGCAAGCGAACGCCGCGTCAATCAACGCAGACTCTCTGTCACTCTTGCGGTTACGCCAGAGCAAGCCGCACAAGTTGAACTTGCCAGCGTGCGCGGCACTATTGGAATCACGTTGCGCTCGGATGCGGACAAACTGACTGACCCAAACAATTTCGCCGTTGCAACAACCAAGTCGCTACTTGGCGTTGGCTCAGCAGAGCAGGCAACTCCAAATGCGAAAGGCACGAAACAGTCAAAAGATGCCGCGCCGCCAATCTATTCGTCTCCGCTTGCAAAGCAGGCAAAGCAGTTGGAATCCAAACTGTGCCGCATCTTCAGTGTCGACCTTCAAATTGAGGAAATTGATGGAACATTGGCGCTGCACGGCACAATGCCAGACCTTGCCACCGCCACGCTGATCCGAAACTTTATGACAAGCACTGGAATAAAGTGGGTTGATCTCTCTCGAATTGCGGGCGT
The DNA here is from genome assembly GCA_947474205.1 of Planctomycetaceae bacterium. The sequence continues at coordinate 6,044 of CANJIC010000013.1, forward strand.
GCAGCAAGTGCAATTGCGCGTGCGAATTGCCGAGGCCAGCCGATTTGCATTGCGCGAGCTTGCGTTTGGCGCCGTGGCTGGTGGTAATTCGTTTTTCGGCGGCTACCAAGCTCCAGGCGGGACGTCTCCATTCCAACCAGTTTCAATTTCGCCAGGTGGTGGAGCGACCACAGGAGCTACGGGAGCAGCTGGAAATACAACCACCACAGGAAGTAGCGTCAATCAAGCAAACTTTGGATTCGACAAGAACGCAGTTTCAAGCGCCGTCACTTTGTTCGGAGGCGTTCCAGGCTCTGATTTAGAATTTTATATTCAAGCTCTTTCCGAAAATAGATATGTGCGTTTACTGGCTGAGCCAAACTTGGTGGCCATAAGCGGAGAGCGCGCAACTTTTTTAGTGGGTGGAGCATTTCCAATTCCAGTGGTGCAAAATTCCGGCGCCAGCAGCGCGGTCACCATTGAGTACAAAGAATTTGGCGTGCGATTGAACTTCCGCCCTGAAGTGCTCGGTCAAGGACGCATTCGTTTGGAAGTGGCTCCGGAAGTCAGCGAGCTCAGCGAGATTGGTTCACTTCGACAAAACGGTTTCACCATTCCAAGCGTGATCACGCGCAGGTCAAGCACAACCGTGGAACTTGGAAGCGGTCAATCATTCGCCATGGCTGGCCTGCTTCGCACCAAGGAACAGGGACGCGTTTCCAAAGTTCCAATTCTTGGCGATATTCCCGTGCTTGGCGTGCTATTTCGAAGCGTTCGATACGAAGAAGATCAGACTGAATTGGTGGTGATGGTCACCGCCGAACTTGTCGAACCGCTTGACAATGGAACGGTGCGTCCAATGCCTGGCGAACTTCATGAAACTCCAAACGATTGGGAACTGTTTATGGAAGGTTCACTCGCTGGAGCAACCAAGGCTGGAAAGCCGCTTGCGCGATTAAAGGTTCTTGGTCTTGAGGGTCTGCGTGGTCCTGGCGCTTTGCGCAGACCTGATGATCCACGCGTTTCGGCCGCCGATGTTTTTCCCGCCACTCCCACTGCCAATTTTGAAATGAATGAACCAATCAATGACGCGCCATCGCCCGTAACCACCACCCCCGCCACTACAAACGCATCAGTTGCCTCTACGCCTGCAACTCCCATCATTGAGACCGCGGCGCCGTGAAGAATGTTGAAGCCGGCAGTCCGGTGAATGATCCAGCTCTTGTCACGCTGCGGCGCAATTTACATACACGGCTTGTAAGCAAGTTTGATTTTTCCGCCGCCGATCAAATGGATCGCGACCAACTTGTTGCTCAATGCACCAATCGCGTGTTGCAATTGCTGGAACAGTTGGGGTCGACTCATTCCAAACAAGATCAAGAGTGGCTTGTGCAAGGCGTGCTTGATGACATGTTCGGGCTTGGTCCGCTTGAGCCCCTGATGGCTGATGAATCCATCACGGACATTCTTGTGGTCAGTCCTGATCGGGTCTTCATTGAGCGAAACGGTCTGTTGGAGCAATGCAACGCGCAGTTCAGGGACGCCGCGCATTTGATGCATGTCATTCAACGCATCGTTCGCAATGCGGGGCGACGTATTGATGAACGCAGTCCCATGGTGGATGCGCGCCTAGCCGATGGGTCACGCATCAACGCCATCATTGCGCCTCTGGCAGTGGACGGCGCCCAACTTAGTATTCGACGCTTTCCCAAACAAGCGCTTGGTTTGGATGGCCTCGTTCAACTTGGAACGCTCCCAAATGCGACCGCGACTCTGCTGCGGGCGGCGGTCGCTGGCCGTCTGAATATTATTTTCTCGGGTGGTACGGGTGTTGGAAAAACAACCATGCTCAATGCCGCATCATCGGCCATTGATAAAAGTGAACGGGTCATCACTATTGAAGATGCGGCTGAACTTCGATTGGAAGGCGGTCATGTTGTCCGTCTAGAAACACGCGCCGCAAATGTGGAAGGTGTGGGTGCCATTGAAGCCAGAGAACTTCTTCGCAACGCGCTACGCATGCGGCCGGACCGCATCATTGTGGGTGAATGCCGCGGCGCCGAAGCCTTTGACATGATGCAGGCCATGAACACTGGGCACGAAGGTTCCATGACCACGCTTCATGCCAACAGCGCCAAAGACACGCTTACGCGGCTGGAGTCCATGCTTTCCATGGGCGGCTTCGACATGCCGATTCGTGTGCTACGCGAATACATCGCTTCCGCCATTGACATGGTTGTGCATTTGGCTCGTTTGCCCGATGGTCGACGCGTTGTGAACGAAGTGGTGGAACTTGGTGGCAGCGACGAAAATGGAATTCGGGTCACCGTGTTGCACAACTTCAATCTTGAAGGGGTGCGTGACGGACAACTCCATGGACGGTTCTTCGCCAGCGGGCACAAACCTTATTTTATGGAACGTCTCCACGCGCGCGGACTTTCAATTGACCCATCAATTTTTACCGCTGGTCCGCTGTCCCACAAGGATCCAAAGTGATCTTGTTGCAGTCAATGTTGGTGCCATTCCTAACGGCGGGCATTGTGTTGATGGCGTGGATATTTTTCATGCTGCCCGCGCTACAGCGTGCGAAACCCGCCACAAAAGAAATTCTTGAACCCAGTCAAATCAAAAAAATAAATATAAATGTTGCGCTGATTGGTGGAGTTGTCTTGGCTGGAATCACTTGGCAGATTTCGCGCAATCCAATCTTGACATTTGCGGTGTTCGTGGTTTGGTACGGCGCAAATGTCATAGTTCTCAGCCGTATTCAACAGAAACGAACTCAACGGGAAGAGCAATACGCCATAGAGGCCATTGGTGGCGCGAGTCGTTCGCTACGAGCTGGAATTCCAATGTCAGGCATGCTTCACATTCTGGCTTTAGAGAGTCGTGGCGAAACACAGGCTGCCTTCCGCCAAATTGTTCAACGCGAAAGCATGGGTGAGGAATTGGTTCTGGCTGTGCGCCGCGTCCTGCTGCAATCTCCAATGGCGTCGCTTCGCGCGTTCGGTCTTGCGTTGATCATTCAAGTCGCCGCGGGCGGAAACTTGGCGGACACCACGGATCGTCTTGCTCGTTCCTTGATTGATTTAGATCGAGTTCGACGTAGAGCTAAAACCATTGTTGCGTACAGCCGCGCCGCGGCCACCGTATTTGTGTTGCTCCCAATGATCGTGGTTCCATTGATGTGCACACTTATAGATGGCTATCGCGAATTCTTACTTGATGGAAAATCAGGCAACGCCATTTTAGGGTTCTCCATTATTCTTCTTGTCCTTGGTCTGGTCATGATCCAGCGATTTAGCCGCATTGAATCCCTTCGCGAATGGAAACCATCGTGATCATTCTGCCTCTGATCGCGGGTGGAGCGACCCTGATCGCCGTGGTGGGATTAAGCTTGATCGCTCGCTCGTACGCCAAACGCAAAGTGACCAGCAAAACCACCGTGCCTGCCATTGCTCGCAGCACGATCGATCCTTGGGCGTTCACAGATCAACAACGCGGACTCATCGCCTTGCTACCAAAGTCAATGCGACGCACATTCACCGTCGCCGGATTTGTAACGCCCAACGCGCAATTGAAATTCGTTGCCATTCATGCTCTGATTTTAGTTCTTGCCGTAACGTGTTGCTCTTGGTTTGCGAGTAGTTTGAATCCATCACCCACCGCAATTTTTCTTGCCGGTTGTATGGGCGCCGTCATTGGATGGTGGATTCCCCGTTCTTGGCTTGAATGGCGCGTCACAAAGCGGCGCATTGAAATTGTTTCAGAATTTCCGGTCATGCTTGATCTGCTGCAAATTTCTGTTCAAGGTGGCATGAGTCTGCCAACCGCATGGGAGACTGTTTCAAAAACTCTCGAAAGCGCGAGCGATGCCATTGCGCAAGAAATGCGTTGGATTAATCTTGAAGTCGGCTTTGGTGTTCGATGGGGAGAGTCACTCATGGCAGCCACAGAAAGAACTGGAGTCACGCAATTCCGCTCATTGGGTTCACTGCTTGAACAAACCGAAAGATTCGGCACCGGAATGTCGCTCATGATCCAGGTGCTTTGTGACTCACTTCGACACGAGGAAATTCAAGTGCTTGAAGAACGCGCCCATCAGGCCTCGGTTAAAATGCTCATTCCATTGGCCGCCATGATGTTGCCAGCGACCATCTTGCTCATCTTTGGACCAATTGTTCTGATGATGGTCGACGCACTTCAAAAATCAACGGCTGATTGAAACTCGCCAGAATAAATGAATCCCGGAAACGGAAAAATAACTATGAAAAAAACCCAGCAAAAAAACCTGCAAAAAAACATAAGCCCATCCTTGCGCTGCTTGAATTCATTGCCTGCAATAGTCAAACATTTTCATGCCATTCTTGTCCTTCATCTTCTAGTCACAGTCATTCTTTCCGTTACGGGGTGCAGCAAGCCCCCACCAAAACATACCGATAGTGTCATTCTGAAAGATGAGGTGCAGCTTGCAGCGGACAAGGAATATGCGCGCGAGCCTTTCAACGACCAAACCCGCCTGGGCGTGATCAAGCAACGCACCTTGTACGAAATGCATTTCAAACCTGATTCAGCGAAACTTTCAAATCTAGGCAAACGCGACGTGGCCATTCTGGCTGAAGCCATGCGCGACGATGGCGGCCGCATTTCTGTGCCGCGCGGAACGACCAGCGATACATTGCATGCGGCAAGAATTGAGCAGGTCCGAGCAACTCTTGTGGAGGCTGGCATTGACTTGACTCGCGTGAAAATTGGCGATGAATCAACGGGCGGAGCCGGCGTCAACACCATCGATGCGGTGCTGATCCGTGAAAGCATTCGAAAATCACCCATGAAGGAATCGGGCGGAAAAATTTTAAATGATGCCGGAGATGGAAAGTCATCAGGAGGAAACCCATGATTGCACATCAATTGCGTCTAGGCCTTGCTACTTGCGGACTTGTCGCCGCCATGCTCATTCTTAGTCCATTGGGTTGCGAGACAACCCGTCAAGTGCCATCGGAACCTGACTGGTTTGAAGGTGGAACCATGAAGCCTGCGTCGCCGGAAACCCTTCAACTTACGGCACGGGTTCTTGCCGCCAAAGGGGACACTGCTAGGGCTGGCTATATCTTGGATCGCATGCTGCAAGAATTTCCAAACTATTTAGGCACCTATACGGAGGGTGCGGAGGTATTGCTTATTGATGGTCGCAACGCGGAGGCAATCAAGTGGCTCAACCGCGGACTTGAACGATTTCCAAACCAACCAATACTTGTAAATAATCGAGGCATGTGCCATTTGCTGGCGGCCGATCTTCCGGCCGCAACCGTGGATTTTAATGCGGCCTATGCGATCGACCCGAACGATGCCGAATATGTAGCCAACCTAGCCTTGGTAAAGGCCATTGCCGGTGATGAAACAGCCGCCAAAGAGCTTTGGAGCCGTGTACTTCCAGAAGCCGAAGTCCAGCGAAATATTGAAATTGCAACCAAATCAAGGCCAAATTTTTCAATAAAATGACCATATTATTAGACTTTTATTTCAAGTCTTAATACTTAATGTAGATTTTTATTAGACAGTTACTTGACTACTGGTTTAAATCATGTAAACATGTGGTACATACAACAACGTGTTGAGGTGTATTTGTTTTTACTAAAATTTACAAAGGACTGAAAATGAAAAATTGGATTCTAAATTTTATTGCAGATGAACGTGGCACCGCAGCTGTTGAGTACGGAATTACCGCAGTGGTAATGGCGGGTGGCGCAGCCACTGGTCTTACTGCTTTGAAGGATGAACTTCAAGCCAAGCAATCGGACATGATCTCCATCTTGGGCGAACAAGACGGCGAGTAAGTTACAAAAGTGAATGTTTCCATACGGCCTCGTCCAAAAGACGGGGCCGTATGTGTTTTTAAGAGCAACAGAAATTTATTGCGATTGCAATGTCTAAGCGGATCCAAATTCTGAGCCCCCGTTCGTGATTTTATAGGAACCAAAGCCTTTATCAGCCCAATTCTTTAATACAAATTTTTTAAAATTTCCCAAATCAAACTTGCGTAAATTAAAATTGGTTATATTGTATTTGTACTATTAGACGTGTTGTTTAATAGAGTAATTGAAGCACTAAATTTAAAGGATATAAAAATGAAAAATTGGATCAAGAATTTTATTAATGATGAACGCGGCACAGCTGCGGTTGAGTACGGAATTACAGCAGTCGTAATGGCTGGTGGCGCAGCTTCTGGTTTGACAGCTTTGAAGGATGAACTTCAAGCCAAGCAAACAGACATGATCTCCATCTTGGGCGAACAAGACGGCGAGTAATTTACAAAATTGAATGTTTCCATACGGCCTCGTCCAAAAGACGGGGCCGTATGTGTTTTTACACCGCATTTATGTCGGTAACAACCCGGCGCTTCTGGAAATGAACACTCACAGTCCCATGATGGAGTAGCCGCTGTCCACATAAATGGTTTGACCAGTCACGCCGTTGGCCATGCCGGAAAGCAACCACGCCGCAGTGTCGCCCACATCTTTGGTTGTGATGTTGCGCTTCAGCGGCGCCTTCTTCTCTACCCACTCAAGAATTTGCCCAAACCCACCCACCGCCATGGCGCTGAGGGTCTTCACCGGACCCGCGGAAATTACGTTGCAGCGAATATTTTTCTCGCCAAGTTCCATGGCCAAATATCGATTGGTGGCTTCAAGCGCGGCCTTTGCAACGCCCATGACGTTGTAGCCAGGCACGGCTTTTTCGGCGCCGTAATAACTTAACGCAATCATGGATCCGCCTTGGGTCATCATGGGCGCGGCGCGGTGCGCCATGGCTTGATAAGTGTGCGCCGACAAATCCATGGCTTGCGTGAACACCGAGCGCGGCGTGGCGGCGAAGGCGCCAACTTTCAACCAATCTCTCTCCGCATACGCAATGCAGTGCACTAGAAAATCCAACGTGCCAAACTCGCTTTGAATCTTGGCGAACACCTGATCCATTTGCTCGTCGCTGCCGGCGTCCATAGGCATGACCCACGGATCCTTCACGCCCAATTCATCCAACGACATGCGAATGCGCCGCTCCATTTTGTCGCCGGGCAAATGCGTGAACAGACATTGGCCCCCTTGGGCCAACACACTTTCAGTGATGCCGGATGCGATCGAGCGATCGTTTGCGATTCCAACAATCAGTCCGCGTTTGCCTTCAAGTATTCCCATTGATATTCCTTTATGTTGAGTTCAAGCCACCAAGAAGAGAGAGTAACCACGCTATAAAAAATGTGCGCCGCTTTAACAACCACGCAATCTTCAGGGGTGCGCTTGATGGCGTTTTGCAAACACCTTACTTGGCGGGTTGCGCGACAAGTGGCGGCGCCACACCTGGAGCAATTGGCGTATTTACCTGAGATGGAGCGGGTATTGAAGCAATTTCACGAACCATGCCGTAGGCCCACAACTTCTGACTTTGCAGGCCGGTCTTCAACTCCAACAAGAATTGAACAAGGCCCGTCGCGTAGGGTTTGGGAGTTACACGGCAACGAACTTGTATGTCCTTGCCTCGTCGTTCTTGCGCCAACAATTCCACGGTAAATAATTCGGACAAACTCGCCACACTCGATACTGGCTGTTCCCAATCGACCATGTCGAAAGTGAAGTCCTTGAAACCATTGGCTGGTATCAAGCCCAAGTTCAAGTTGTATTCCTTCATGCGCACAACTGGGACAATATGAATTTTCTCGTTGCGTATTTTTAAAGCCAGCACTGGTGAATCAACGCGATCAGTTTGAATTAAACACCACGCGGGCACAGCTTCGTGCGTGAAGCGGGTCAAGTCGTAGCGCACAAGATAGGCGCTCTTCACTCCATCCTTGGCTGGATCAAACCCAATAAAACTGGGCTGCGCGTTGTCCACCGAAAGAATTCGAAACGTTTTGCGGTCAATACTTTCAATGACCACGCGCCCCGCCACGGGAACATTGGGCAGCACATTGATGGCTGGTGGCACAGCGCGCAACGCCACAACCACCTCGGCGCGCACATCAACCTCCAACGGCTTGCTATAGCCCTGCACAATCACTTTCACCGTTGACTTGCGTGGACCGGTGGCAATGGCCGCGGCAAGGCTGGCATCAAATTGAATGGACTCGCCAGGGGCAATCACGCGCCCAGCAAGATCCGTGGTTGACGTGCAAGTGCATGTTGGCTGAAGGGCCACAATGGTCAGTGGCACATTTGATGGGTTCTTTAGGGTGAAAATGCCCGTTTTTTCTTCTCCAGGCGCTATGAATCCAAAATCAAGCGCGGGAGGCTCGATAGTCAATGGCGGAGGGCCCATAATGATGCCCTTATATGGGCCTTCACTTTGTGGAGTTTGGGGTGGCGGATCGGCCGCAAATACAGCCGCAGTAAGCACGCCAATCACAACAAAGGTAGACCCAAAATATTGCCTAAAAACGGTACTTTTCATTGTGAATTTGCTCATGGTACTGATATCCAATCATACGAAATTTACATCACAATAGACGCACTATATTGAACGTCACGGTACTCCAAATCAAATCTTAGATTTTTGACTTTTTATAGTATTTTTTAGTTTCTTCATTTGCATCTGCCAAAATCGGAGTTACTTTGAATTATCTGAGAGGTTTGGAAACAGGTCTCAAAGATAAACTGACGAAGTTGCTGGAAACCCAGTATTTTCGTGTGTTTCGGTTGCGCAAGCAACCACTTAATTTGCCCTTTTCCCTCCCTCCGCCCCCGGATCTAGTATCCGGGGGTATTTTTTTGTCGATTTATTTTTCTGGCGCCTCAAATTGCCTTATTTGTTGGGTTTGCTTGCCAATTGCCCTGCCTTCGTCTCGCTAGTCGCTAAACTTGCCTTTCTTTTCTACATAATTCGCCAAACTATTGGCCAGACTGGACCCCCATGAAGAGCACTGAACTACGCCCTGGAATCGCAATTAAAATGGATGGCCGCCTGTACCTGATCATGCACTACGCGCATGTCACCCCCGGCAACTTGCGGGCGTTTGTTCAAGTGAAAATGCGCGACCTGAAAGCTGGTTCAATTATCGACAAGCGCCTTCGCAGTGGCGAGGAAGTTGAGCAAGTGGAACTTGATCGACGCCCGATGGAATATCTGTACAAAGATGGTCCTAAGTTTGTGTTCATGGACAATGAGAATTTTGAGCAAGCCGAAATGACGCAGGAATTTGTTGGCGACATGCCGCTGTACATGCTTCCCAACACCAATGTTGTTGTGAATTGGTGCGACGGCAATCCGATCGCGATTGAATTGCCAAACATGGTTGAACTTGTCGTCAAGGACACGGCTCCTGGCATCAAGGGCGCAACGGCAACGAATCAATTGAAGGAAGCGGAAATGGAAACTGGTTTGAAGACGCGCGTTCCGCCGTTCATTGGCATTGGCGAGAAGTTGCGCATTTCAACTGAAGATGGTTCGTATCAAAGCCGCGCATAATTGCGTAGGGCGTTGAACTACGCTTGATGTAGAACCACTGAAATTGTCCTGACTGTGTCAACGCGCTAGTCAAACGAATCTCGTGTTGTCTATGCGTGGTTCAATGCGCATGTCACATTTCAAGCAACACCAAGCCCACATCGGCGCTATCGACATCGCCGCTGTGATCAAGATCCGCGATGCAATTCGCCGGATCGCCACAAGGGCCAAAATCCAGCAGCATGTAGCCAATATCCGCGGCATCCACAAATCCGCTGCCGTCTAAATCCGCTGGATTTCTACAGGAATTTGTGGCGGTGAGATTGAACGACGTGGGCTTGTTCAGCGGCGCGTGCGTGATGATGAACTTGGTCTCGGCCTCCACAAACCACGACACTTGCGACGCGCAAGCCATGGCGGGAAGCGAGGCGCGATATTTGTTGCTGCCAATGCTGGTCATGACCGCGCTCTGAGTTGTGCCGCCATCCAAGTTCCACTTCAAACGAACGCCGTTGGTGATCAACGTGCTGACCACTGGAACTGTTTGCACTTCAACAGTGGACGCGGTGTTGTCCGCAACCAAACTGCCCGGCGCAAGTGTGATGGTGATTGGACTTGACGCCAGTAATTTTTCCATCATGGTCATGGAGGCCGCGAAATTTTCTTTGGCGTTGGGAAGAATTTCGCTGGTGGGCATGACAAATCCATAGGTGCCCGTGTCGCGCACTTCAATTGTGCCAGCCATCATTCCTTGAGTTCCATACGTCCAATCATCAATGCAGCCAGCGGTCAATCCGTACGTGCTACCGCTGGGACCAGCCGTATACGTTTTTTGATTGATGGCCTTGATTGCGGTTTGCATGGGAATACCAACCGCGGCCAGCGCGGTTTGATCTGGAGACGCGGTCGTGGTGTAAGACCACGGCCACAGCCATAATTGGCTGTAACTATGAAAGTCAATGTGGCCAACCAAGTTGGGGTGCGCAATGACAAAGTCGCGCATACCCACGCTTTCAGGTTCGCTGAACGCCGCCGTACCGCGATATGTGTCGCTGCTGGTTGTGCCGCTGGAACCGGAACCGCCCCAACCCAAGCCCCAATTTCGGTTCAAGTCAACTCCGTATGTGGTGCCGCTGATCAGCCGGCGATTCTTGCGCCACAAGCGATTGCCGCCAGTGGCCCAGGTGTACTCGTAGCCATCGGGATTTTGCACTGGAAACACAAACACCTCGGCTGAATCTAGAACCGCCGCGATTCGTGGATCGATGGTGTTGTTCTCCACAAATTGATCGGCGATCCACATGGTGGTCATGGTGCTGGCCCACTCGCGCGCATGCAGCGTGCCGGTGAAAATAAATGCTGGCAACATCGTGCCCGCGGGATAACGCGAAATGCGAATGCCGCGAATGACACGGCCTTGA
>CANJIC010000014.1 GCA_947474205.1 Planctomycetaceae bacterium
GCACCACAAATTTGCCGATCTCCGCGCTGGCATGAATAATCACCTCGCCCGAAATGGCGACCAGTTTGTCGGGCTTGGCAAGTTCGCCACTTTGCTTCCACGCTTCGTGCGTGGCTTTGGCATCGGCGGCCATGCGCCGTTGAAATCCGTCGGCCTCCAACAAATCCCATGGCCTGCGCACAATGGAAAGATCAATGCGCGGTGTGGTTTTTAATTTGGAATCAAAGCCGTGGCCATCAATGAAATGTTGCGCGGCCTTGCGCGACAAGTGCGCCGCCACAATATTTCCATCGGCGGAGTCCGTCATGGCGTGGCCAACGGCCAGTGAATCCAAACTGCTTGGAACTTCCATCAAGCGGCCGGACAAGAACATAAAACTTTCTCCAGCGGCCAATTCATTCACGGGCAAGCCGGTGCGCTGTTCAAGCAGCGCGGTCCACTCTTTGGGCGCGCACAACGCCGTCACCGCAAGGCGTTGATAATTGCAGCGCACGCCCGAGCGCAACTCGGCGGCAATGCGCAGATCAAGCATGGGACCAAAGTTTCCGGCCGCGTCGTGAAATGCAATCCGTGGAGTTGCCATGGCTCACAATGTAGCTTTGTGCGGGCTACTTTGTGGTGGCGCCGCACTTCAATGGCGCCGTCGACGAGCGACCAACGCGCTTGCCATAAACACCACTGCTGCGCCAGGCGCGGGAATATTTTGCGGCACGGTGGAAGAGCCAAACACCCACGCATCGCTTGCACCATTCACCAAGATGCGATCAGACGCGCCGAACATGGCTTGCTCCCATTGCGCGGAATCCTTGGTCCATAAATGCCAATAATTTTCGTAAGGTTCAACATCGCCTTGACCGTAATTGGTGTCGGCGCCAATGGTCACGCCGGTTAAGAACACGCCAAATGAATAGGTGTCGTACAGCATGGACATGTTCGGCAGCGCGGCGTCAATTGCCAGCATGGCGTCCCAACTAGTGTGCGCGCTTGCGCTCCATACATAATTAATTAGGTAGCCGTTGCCATTTTCAAAATCAATTTGAATGCTGGCGCTCTTGTCGCCGGAGCCAACGGTGAATGTGTCAACGATGGCGGCGTGAACGGATGTGCAAACAACAACAGAGGCAATCGCGGCGACGCCGCGGGTGGCGAATGAAATAAACATGGGAAACTTTCTCAAATGCGGATGACCTGTTTCGCGCAGGATCCAAGGAGGGAACAAGCAGAGCCGCTTGAGTTGGTCGACCCGACTTACTCGCCTGCGAAACATTTTCGCAGGCTTGCTTACGGTGACGCGATCGTTGCGGATTTGCACCGCATTCCTCCAACTCAGTCGGCATCAAAGAACTTCTTTGACTTTCGCAGAGTAGCCCAAAATATCTGCGTGTCAAATTTCCACGCGTGTTTGTTGCGCGAACACGGCTCAAGTATTTCCACTGAAAAAGATTTAAAATTTGCGCGGGCCCACGCCGGGAAATCCCCACCATGAATAGGTGCGATTCAGCGCCCATCCAATGGGTAAACCCACCACCGCGCTGGACAAGCACCAACCCATTCGCTTGCCAAGTTCCTGCAACGCGCTGCCAGAAAATGGAACCGAGCCATCAAGCCATATTCCGCGCACGCTCCAAATAAATACCCAGATCAAGCTCACTGCCAACAATAAAACAAAAGTCATGGCCGCCACCGTCAACATGCTGCGACGCAAGAGCAGCGACCTCATCACGGTCACGGTGCCGGATCCAAGCGCAAATCCCAAGGTGTTTGGCCCTGGCAAAAACAGCAGCGAGCCCATGACCAATTGAGGCGATGAAAGATCAACCAACAATCCCATGAGAAAACATCCCCACCATGCCGCGCGTCGAGATGCGTTTAACGAAACAAACGCCGCCAGTATGCCCGCCAAACTTGGAGACGCGCCTGCGATGGAAAACACCGGCATGAACGCGGCGTCAATGGGCAACACAAGAGCCACCGCTAAAATAAACATGCTCCATCTCACGGCGCCACCCGCGAGTTGATAGGTTCGGCCTGCAGCCATTGCGCCGCCACATCTTGCGCGATCATGGAACAGCTCCGGCGTCAATTTTCAAAGTCACTTGACGCAATTGATCGGAGTCCACTTCGGCCTTCACCTCAACGCGCAATCGCATTGGATTCTTGTCGCTGCGGTGAATCCCAACAACTTTTCCCATGCGCATTCCTTGCGCGGCGGCTTTCCAAGTTGGGTCAGCCAGCCGCACAATATCGCCTTGGGAGATCTGATGGATCGCCTCAATTTCACCGACTAAATTACCGCTTGAGTCGTTGCGCAACTGAATCAAAATGGATTCGGCGGGTCCCGCTTCTGGCCGATCCGCAGGCGCAATGTAGGCGTTCACCCGTCCCGTGGATGGATCAGTCAACGGCGCCAACCAGCAGCGAACATCCGTTGGCTCCCCCACAACGCGTCCAACAAGAACGTCGCCACCCACCACGGCGGGGTCTCCGTTTTGCACGCCCTCGCGCTTGCCAGCATTCAGCGCCAACATTCTTTCGCCTGGTCCCTCACCACGCGCGGTCACGCTTGCCAAAAGCGGAGCGACTTCACGCCCGCCTCTATCCATTTTTTTTGCGCGCTCAATTTGCGTGAGCCGTTGTTCAAGTTCATCGGAGCGAATCCGCTCGGAGTGCCACAGCGCTCGAAATCGATCGCGCTCATCGCTGAGCAACTGCGAATCCAAATATTTCGACTCATCCCGCGGCGGCCTCAACCAATGCCGAAGCACCATCAAGGCGTGCGCTGGTGGCGTCAGTGGCAGCCACAAAACTGCCGCAACATCGGTTGTCCATGGAGTCACCCGAGCGCTAGGCAAAAAAGAACATGCTGCCGTTAGGAAAAGGCACGCAAGATACAAGCGACTGGGTTGGTCAGGGCCTCGTGCCACCATGTGCGCCAAGAAATAATTTTAGATTCACGTTTCTATGAAAATTAAGATTCATGCGGATCAATATTCGTCCGCATCCGACTCAAGGGTGGACTTCCACGCCTCAAGACTCTCAAGATAAATCGCCGTGCCACGCGCCACGCAGGTCAACGGATCATCGGCGATTTTTACGGTGAGGCCAGTCGATTGATTCAGCACCACATCAATGCCGCGCAACAGTGCGCCACCACCAGCAAGCGTGAGTCCATTTTCCACTAAATCGGCTGACAATTCGGGATCCGCGCGCTCCAACACTCGCCCAACGGCCAAGGAGATTGCCTTCACGGGCTCCGAAAGCGCCTCACGAATTTCGTCGGATGTCACCGAAACTTTCATGGGCAAACCATTGACCATGTTGCGGCCACGAACATCCATGTTGGATGGTGGACCAACAGCCGCGGCTGAACCAATTTCAATCTTGATGCGCTCCGCTGTCTGCTCGCCAATGTTGAGGCCGTATTTTTTCTTGATGTGGACAATGATGGCTTCGTCAAAGTCATCGCCCGCGACACGCACGCTTTCACACGCCGCGATATCGCCCAGACTCATGATTGCGATTTCAGTTGTGCCTCCGCCAATATCAACAATCATGCTGGCGGTGGGCTCGATAATGGGAAGACCCGCGCCTATGCCCGCGGCCATGGGCTCCTCAACTAGAAATACTTTTCGAGCGCCGGCGCGCTCGGCGCTGTCCAACACGGCGCGCTTCTCCACCGCTGTAATTCCACTTGGCACAGCGATCACAACGCGCGGACCAAAGATGCGTCCATGCCCATTCACCTTGCGAATAAAATACGCAAGCATGGCCTCGGTCATTTCAAAATCGGAGATCACTCCATCTTTCAAGGGGCGAATTGCCTGGATGGAACCAGGAGTCTTGCCCAACATTTCCTTGGCCGCGAAACCCACAGCGGTGCCATCGTTCAACACCTTGTTGGTGCCCTTACGCACGGCCACAACGCTGGGCTCATTCAGCACAATGCCTTCGCCACGCAGGCACACCAGCGTGTTGCAAGTGCCGAGATCGATGCCCATATCAACACTAAACCAACCTAATAAAGATTTCAGACCCATCGGAGTTCCGTTCCGTTTCCTGTTTGCAATTTCATTGAAGATATTCCATTCACGCGCAACGGGTCTATGCCCCTGACAATTGTGCGATCACTTGCCTTTGTATTCAACATATTCAAATGGCCCACCTTGATTTGATCCAGAGGTGAGCTCGATATTTTTCCACGCAATCCAACCGCTTCCGATGAGAAGCAGAAGCACACTGACCGCAAGAAGAGCGGAATAAATGTTGAGCGTGGGTTTTCGTTGTGGGATGCTTGGATTAAATTGGCTCATGTCAAACTCATTTCAGAATTACTCGCCCTTGCGCGCGATGGCGCGCAAACCCGTGCGAACTTCGCCTTTACTTGCTTGCTCCAGTTCAACAACTCCAACGGAACGATTCACATCCACGGTGGTAATGCGCAAATTGCCAACATATTTGCCGCCATCGGCGATGCTTAAAACCCATCCTGGTTGAACACCGTCGCGACTTCCGGCGTTAATTTCCGCCAACGTTGAATCGGCGCCTCGGCGCACGTTGATAATGGTGGCGCTCAGCGATCGATCGGCTGGAATTTTGACTTCGCCGTTTGCTCCACTTGTCGCGCCTGGTCTGGCTTGCGGCAAAGCACCCGCGTAGGTTCCATATTTCTTCAACTGGTCATTGGCGTTCTTAGCGTCGGCCGCGGTTTTATCGCGGTCATCGGCCGCCTGCTTCAATTGCTCTTGTGTCTGTCGCAACTGGGCCTTGACCACTTCGTTCTCGCTTGTGAGATTGGCGACCGTGTCGTCCAACTGAACATTCTCTCGATCGGCTTTGGTCAACATGTTTCTGAGTTTGACCACTTCCGCCGAGAATGTTGTCACAAGTTCGCTCTTAATTTTGTCGCTCTCGGCAAATATTTGAAGATTGCTTGCGAGTCGATCCAATTGCGCCTTGTTGCTTGCGACCATGCCATTGATCAACGCCGCGTCGGAAATCGCCGCGTCGCGTTCAATTTGCGCCTTTGCCAATTTGATTTCTAAATCTTTTGCGAGCTCTTGGCTGAGTCGGGTCGCCGTTTCACGCGATCGCTGCGCAACATCGTTGTTGAAGGCGGCCAACTTGGAAACATTTTGCTCATCAGTCCAACGCTTCTTGAAAGTTTCCTCATTGGCGGTATTCAACATCACCAAAGGAACAAGAGCCACAGAAAGCAGAGAAGTTAAAACGACAAAGATCTTGGTAAGAATATGCACAGTCCAAACTCCATCAAAAGGAAATCAAACAGGTCTTCAAGCCTACGACCCCACATGGCTATTCAGATAGTAACCCGAATTTGGGTTGACATGTCAATGTGGAATATCATTTTTTGCACGATTTGTTGGCTCCACAGTGGACTGTGGCAATTGCGATTCGATTGAAGTCGCCTGGTTGGAAAGGGTCATTTGCCTGCGCAAAATGCTTCCCGCGGCCGCCACTTGCACTTCAGGTTCACGATCGCGAAGCAGTCTAGAGAGAACGGATTCGGTGTCGGCGCCACCGACCACGCCTAAAAGTTTCGCCGCCAATGTTCGAACCCGAACATTTGGATCATGCGAGCAACTGACTCCCAATCCCGCCAATCCAATTGGCGGAGACTGCATAATTTTGCATGCCGCAATCGCCGCGAACAGACGAATTTCTATCGGGCGGATATCGCCTCCATCGGCCTCGACCAACCGCTGCAACATGGGCAGCGATCCCTGATCATGAAGTCGACTGGCAATTTCGCATGCCAATTCAATGCACTCGCTTTGATCGGATCTGAAAAAGAGGGCGGCGTGAATGGGTTCAATTTCAGATTGATCACCCAACTGAACCATGGCCTCGGCGATTTGTAAATTCACAATTCGAACCGCGGCGGGATTGGCGCGGCTCATAGGTTGACGCGTGGCTTCTTTAAGCATGATGAGCGCCGACTTGTTGCCAAGTTCTCCCAACACCATTGCCGTATTGCCTCGAAGTTCAGCGCTTTGCGACAAAATCATCTTGGCCAATGGCGAAGGATTTGTCTGGGTGCCGCAACGAGTCAGCGCAAGAATGGCGGCCGCTTGAACGCTTTCATTGGGATCCAATTTCAACGGCTCAATCAGCGGTCCCGCGCCCGGCATTCGCAGTTTGGCCACGCTCATTGCGCTCACAAATCGCACGCTTGGCTCGCGATCGGCCAGACCGCGACGAACTCCGGGCTCGAAGATGGTCATGTCATATTGCATGGACTCAATGGCGTGGGCGCGCAGTGATTTATCGCTGTTGCGGGAAGCCTCATCTAGAACAAGGCGCGCGTTGCGCACCAAATCGCTGGAATTGGAAACCGGTATTTGCGCCTTGGCGCTGTTCTTGCGCGAAAGAGTTACGTCATTGTCTGGCGTTGAACTTTGATCCCGACTGCTCCACGAAGGTAGTTTGCCTTGCTTGGTGTCGCTGCATGCCAGTAAAAAAACACAAGCGCACAAACTTACCAGTGCGCCCGCGCCACTGCGTACTTTTGGTTTGGTGTTGGGCCAACAACACATAAAGCCTGTTATGAAAAACATGAACCAAGAGAATACATCACCAATCGTCGCATAGGTGGTCCGTGTTTTTTCCAAGGGAAGCTCCGCCAACATCCACCCCTCTTGTTGCGGCGGCAATGGATTGCCAATGCGTTGACCATGAGTGTCGAATGCCGCGCTTATTCCCGTGTTCACCACCCGCAACATAGAGCGGCGCAACTCCACGCAACGCCAGCGCGCGGCTTGCTCATGATGGCGCCGCGCTGGATCGAACCAACCAAACCAACCATCGTTGCTCAAGTTCACAATCACATCGGCGCCTTCGTCGGCGTTCACCAAACTGCGAGTGGCGCGCGAGACGGTGTCCTCAAAACAAATCGGAACGGCTAAGGCAACATGCCGCGTCGCAGTTTGCAAGGAAAGAGTGCGCGGACGCTCGCCTGTGGATAGATCAAACTCCATTCCGCGGCCGCCGAAATCAAGCATGGCCTGCTCCAGCGCTTTCCAATATGAAATGTACGGCATGGTTTCACCGAACGGCGTGAGCACAACTTTATCCACGCGCTCGTGGCGGCCGCCGCTCCTTAATAAATAGCCGCTGTTGTAATGTCTGTTCCACGCGTAACGATTGCCTTCAATGCGCAATCCTTCATAGGCGCCGCTGCCCACGAGCAATGGCGCGTTCTGGTTGACCAGTTTTTCAAGTTGCAAACTCAATGTGTCAGCGGGCCAAATCCCTCTTTCGCGTTGCAACATAATGGCATCGCTTTCCAGGCCAACGCCTGGCAAAACGGTTTCAGGCCAAGCGATTAAATCCGGCGTTTCACCGCGTAATTGCAAGGTTTTCAACGCGTCCATGGTGGTCTTGTACGCGCCGTCAAATTGCGTTTGTTGCATCTCGCGCGTGGGCGCCATCTTGTTGCTTTGCGCGACGTTGGTTTGAATCACAAGCACTTTGAAGATGTCGCAATCCTTGGTGGATGGCGCGCAGAAAAAACCGTAGCCAAGCGCCAGCAACACGCAAGCGATGGTTGTCCATGCTCCAGCGCGCCAACTCGTGCGTGGCGGCGCGATCATTCCCACCAACATTCCCGCAATCAAACCTGGAATGATTCCCAATCCCGCGACGCCGATCACATCCGCGCCTTGGGCCAGCCACGGAAAATCAATCAGCGGCTGCGCCGGCATGAACCACGGATATCCGTCCATGAACACGCGCGAGCGAAACCATTCGCTGCCGCATAAAATAATTCCAGCGCGAATAGCAAGCGGCCAGTTGCGGTATCGCGTGCCGCGCTCGGTGCGTGAGAGCGCCACCGCGAAGACCCCGTCGAACGCGCCCATGACAATCGCCAAAGCCGGCCATCCATAATCGCTCACTGGTCCAATCCAACTTTCAAGCCACAGCCAGCGCAGGCTTCCAAACAACCACGCTAGCAACGCCAAGCGCCACGTGGCGCGGCGGTCGCACACCTGCGCGACGCCGTCAACCACACGGTCGTTTTGGCGCCATTTCCCCGTGATCTGCGCGGCAAACACCAGCGGCGTCCACGCCACCAACGCCAAGAATGACAGATTGAATGGATCCAGCGCCAGCGTGTTCAACACAGCGCACAAAAAGCACAAACTTGTGATTTGCATCAGCCGCATGAATTTAAAATGCGAGCGACTACTTGTTGGCAAAGTCAATCACTCGTCCAATTTCGCTGCGCAAGTTGGACCGATGCACAATGCGATCCACAAAACCCGCATCCAGTAGAAATTCAGAAGTTTGAAATCCGTCGGGAAGTTCCTGGCGGATAGTTTGACGAATCACGCGCGGGCCAGCGAAACCAATCAAGGCGCGCGGCTCCGCAAGAATCACATCGCCCAACATTGCAAAGCTGGCCGTCACGCCACCCGTGGTCGGATCAGCAAGCACGCTGATGAACAAACCGCCCGCGTCATCAAAGCGTCCAAGCGTGGCGCTGGTCTTTGCCATTTGCATGAGCGAGAAACCACTCTCTTGCATGCGCGCGCCGCCAGAGCAACACACAATGATCAGCGGCAAGTCGTGGTCCGTTGCGTACTCAATAAGACAGGCTAGTTTTTCACCAACCACGCTACCCATGGAGCCCGCAAGAAATGTGAAATCCATGCAGCCCAATGCCACTTTTCGACCTTTGATAAATGCGGTTCCAGTTTGCACGCCATCGTTCTCGCCAGTTTTTTGCTGGGCTTCCTTGATGCGTTCCTGATAAGGGCGGACATCATGAAACAAAAGCGGATCGCATGGAGCCATGGTTGCGTTCATGGGTTCAAATGAACCTGGATCAACCAACGTCTCAACACGTTGACGCCCCGACATGCGATGGTGGTGATCGCACTGTGGGCAGACCATTAAATTGGATTCCAAGGCCTTCAAGAAAAGCGTGGCGTTGCACTTGTCACAAGAAATCCACAATCCGTCGGGCACGGATTTCTTGGAGAGCGATAAATCAGAAGTTTCCCAACTTGTCTGCGCCATGGAATTTCAGTCTACCCGACTCGTGGTTGAAAACGAATCAAGCAAATCCTTCGCCGCTTGCGCCAGATTTGGCTTGCCAAACAAGGCGGAGGCCGACACAAGCACATCGGCGCCGGCAGCGACGCAGCGCGCGCCGTTGCTTGGCTCAACTCCCCCATCCATTTCAATGCGCGCGCCAGAGCCAACGCGCGCGCGGATCCACTTGGTTTTTTTCAGCGCGCTTTCAATGAAGCCTTGGCCAGAAAATCCAGGATGAACGCTCATGACCAAATGCAAGTCAAAATCATTTAGAAATGGCTCAATTGCCGAAGTTGGGGTTTGGGGATTGCTGGCCAAGCCCACGCTCACGCCAAGATCGCGGGCGAAGGCGGCGAGTTCCTTTGGATTCTTCACAGCCTCAACATGAAATGAAACCGAGTTCGCCCCCGCCTTCACAAATGCTGGAATGAATTCTTTTGGATTGGTCACCATCAAGTGAACATCAAGAAATGCATCTGGACAAACGCGGCGTACAGCGGCGCACACCAATGGACCCATGGAAAGATTTGGAACAAAGTGCCCGTCCATAATGTCCACATGCAAGAGCGACGCGCCGACTTTCAGCGCCGCGAGCGATGCTTCACCCAGGGCCGCGAAGTCAGCAGAAAAAATACTCGCCGCCAACATGGCGCGCGCGGGCGGTGTACGAAAGAGTTCGCGATCGGGCGCCATAATTATGGACTCTTTACTGGCGTTCGTTTGGAAGCGGCGCGGTATTCCTCAAGCCGTTGCTTGGCCATTGGTTTTTCCGCGATGGTGGCGCCCATCCATGCGTCGGTTTGCAAATCGATCGCTTGCGGCCAATCTTTTTGTGCGGCATAAATCATGGCTTTGGATTGCAATCCCATGGTTGCGCTCTTTGCAATCATAGAGTCAGCGATGATGAGCGCGGACTCAAGATCCCGCTTCTGAATCTGGGGATCTTTCACAATGGCCGTGACAATTTCATTGCGCAAATTTACATTTGAATTCTTCTTGGCAATTTTTTGAATCCACTCGGCGGCCTGGGCTGGATCACTTTCATTCTTGAGCATCGTCTTGTATCGCTCTAATACAATGTCGCTAAAAAATGGCGGGTCCAAATCAATTGCCTCGTCAAAATGCTTGTAGGCCTCTTGCATATTGCCAACTTGAACAGATTTGCGCGCAGCATCCAGCATGGGTTGGACTTGCTTCTGCAAAGCGGGGTCATATTTTCCAAGCACTGCTTTGCGAACAATACTTTCGAACGTTATTTCAGAAATGGAACCAATCCATACAATTTTTCCACGGGACACGATGAACCCCAAAGATCCGTTCTCCAATTTTTTCTTGGAGCCTTCGATCCATTTCCGCCATGCGGATTCTGACTCATCCAATCCCAGAGTAATGGACAAGGAATTTAGAAAGTCCTTGTATTTATTGGTGGTTTGAGCGAAAAACTTTTCCACATTTTCTGGTTTTTCTTTTGATATGGCCACAATGTCTAGATCAACCATATTCAGACGCCTGTACAACTTATCCAGCGTCGTAACGACGCTTGCGTTATTGAAAAAGACAACCAAAACGCAACCAACATCTTTGTTTAGGGATGGCGCCTCTCCCTTGAGATACTTTTCAATTTCAATAGTGGGAGCCGGTTTGCCGACTTCTAAAACTTCGTCATCGGCGCGGGCGGATGCAACTGTAAAGGTGCAAAGACATAGGCAAACAATAAATGAAATTGAAATATATTTTTTTACCATTATCAAATCCTGTATCTATGCGATTTCTTGTGCGGCGACTAAGTCTAGTGCGAAATCATGAAAGATCACGCCTCATCAAGGGGAACCAAACTTTCAAATTTTTTGCCCTCAAGCATTTCCAAACTGGCGCCGCCACCTGTGGAAACATGGCTTAATTGCTCGGAAAGACCAGCAATTTCAAGGGCCGCGGCGGTGTCGCCGCCGCCCGCCACCGTGATGGCGCCAGAGGTTGTGGCTTGAATCACGGCATTGGCCACGGCCCATGTGCCCGCGTCAAAGGGCAGCATTTCAAACACGCCCATGGGTCCATTCCAAATCACGGTCTTGGCTTTGGCAATTTCCGCGGCGAACAATTTTGCGCTGTGTGGGCCAATGTCTAAACCCATCCAACCATCCGCGATGGCGCCCGTGAAAATATTTTTTTTCGTGTCGGCTTTGAATTCGCGCCCACAGTTGTGATCCACGGGCAGCATGATTTTTGTGCCGCGCGATGTGGCCAAATCCAAAATGCCTTTGGCTTTTTCAACCAAATCTTTTTCAACGCGGCTGGCTCCCACCGCAACGCCTTGCGCCAACAAGAATGTGTAGGCCATGGCGCCGCCAACAATGATCGAATCCACTTTTCCAATCATGTGCTCAAGCGCCGGCAATTTGTCGCTTACTTTGGCGCCACCAAGAATGGCGACAAATGGTTTGCGCGCGTGTTCCAATGTGTCACCCAGAAATTTCAATTCCTTCGCAAGCAAAAATCCCGCCACGCACGGCTTGGGTTTCATGGCCAGCGGCAGCGCCAACATGCTGGCGTCATTGCGATGGCTGGCTCCAAAGGCGTCGTTGCAATAGGCGTCGGCGTACTTGGCCATGGCCGCGGCGAATTGGGCGTCGCCTTTCTTTTCGCCCTTTTCAAATCGCAGATTTTCCAGCAGCAACACCTCGCCAACTTTCAGCGCCGCGGCCTGCGCGTGCGCTTGGCTTGGCAATTCGCTAGACAAATGCACCTTGCTGGCCGCGTCCGCGAGCAATTCACGCAACCGCTGCGCCACGGCTTTCATGCTGTACGCGGGCTCGTGCCCCTTGCCTTCGGGTCGCCCCAAATGGCTGGCCACAATCACGCTGCCGCCGCGCTTGAGCACGCTTTCAATGGTTGCAATTGTGGCGCGAATGCGCCGATCATCGCTGATGGAGCCGTCATCATGTTGCGGAACATTGAAATCCGCGCGAATGAATATTTTTTTGCCGCGCACGTCCAATTGGTCGATGGTCTTCTTTGCCACAATATTCTCCAGCGCGGCATGATAGAAAGTCTTGAGAAACTTCGACGGCAACTTTCACGCCACGGTCACGGCAAAACCGTGGGAACAAAATATAAAAATGAATCCAACAACACATCCATTCCCAAAGACACACCACACTTTCAATGCCCATGCAGCCTAAAACAATTGTCATCGCCGGCGAAACCGCCTCGGGCAAAAGCGCGCTTGCATTGTGGCTTGCGCAGCACATTCCTGGCGGCGGCGAAATTGTGGTGGCCGACAGCATGCAAGTCTGGCGCGGCATGGACATTGGAACCGCCAAGCCCACCGCCGCCGAGCGCGCGTTGGTGGCGCACCACGGAATTGATTTGGCCGATCCGCACCACGATGCGTTCAGCGCGGCGGATTGGTTGCGCCAAGCCACGCGCGCCATCGCCGACATTCACGCGCGCCAGCGAAACGCGATTGTGGTTGGCGGAACCAATTTATATCTACGGCTTCTCTTTGAAGGAATGGTCGAAAGCGCCCGTCCAGACGCTGATTTTCGCAAATCGCTTGATGCGCTTGACGCCAACGCGTTGCGCGAAAAACTCATTCAAGTGGATCCAGAAACCGCCGAGCGCTTGCACATGAATGATCGCCGGCGCAGCATTCGCGCGCTTGAGATTGCGCACGCAACGGGCCAACCCGCAAGCGCCTCGCGCAATCAATGGAACAGCGCGAGCCCGCTTATACCCGATGGATTTCAATTGATCTCGCTGCAATGGAAAAGTGAAACGCTCAATCAGCGCATCAACGCGCGCGTGCAACATTTTGTGGACGCCGGTTGGCTAGATGAAGTGAATCAACTCACGCGCGCCGCGCCGCTGGTGGCGCAAGCCATGGAAGCCGTGGGCTACCGCGAATTGCTCGACGCGCTTGAAAGCCGTTGCTCGCTCAAGGAGGCCGTTGAGAAAATAAAAATTCGCACCCGCCACTACGCCAAACAGCAGCGCACTTGGTTGCGCCGCTTCCAAACTTCGCCGCGTTGCGTGACTTTGGAGGCGGAAAATAAAATATTTGAAAAAATCTCACAAGAGGCTCTCACGGTGCTTTGCGGGGCGATTTGACCCCCCTTGAGCGTGGTTCTCGGACAAGCATTTCACGCTTGGTCACTTGACTCGGCGCAAACTTCGGTTATTCATCGCATCCTTATATATGGCAAAGTCCAAGGCAAAAACTTCCGAACCAAAGGCAAAAACAGGCAAAAAGCCTGCGTCTAGGGCTGCAAAAAGCCCCGTGGCCACCATTGGCGGCTCGCACTTGGTGATTGTTGAAAGTCCAACCAAAGCCAAGAAATTGCAGCAATATTTGGGCAGCGGCTATGTGGTCATTGCCAGTGTTGGCCATATTCGCGACCTTCCACCCAAGAATGAAAAAGGCGTGAAGCAGCAAGTGCCGGGCGTGGACATTGAAAATTTAACCTTCGAACCCACCTACGTGGTCGATCCCGAAAAGAAACCGCTGGTGGCGCAAATTAGAAAGTTGGCCGCGGCCGCAAGCGACATTTGGTTCGCGACCGATCTTGATCGCGAAGGCGAGGCCATTGCGTGGCATCTCGCTGAGCTTGTGAATGTTGATCCAACAACCGCAAAGCGCGTGGTCTTCAACGCCATCACCAAGCAAGCGGTGCTGGAAGGTTTTGCGAATCCGCGTCCAATTGACATGGACCGCGTGAACGCACAACAAGCGCGCAGAATTCTTGATCGCATTGTGGGATACCCCGTCAGCCAAGTGCTGTGGAAAAAAGTTGGTGGCGGTTTAAGCGCGGGCCGCGTTCAAAGCGTGGCCACTCGAATTGTTGTGGAACGCGATCGCGAAATCCGCGCGCATGTTCCAGATGAAAAATGGAGCGTGTGCGTTCGCTTAACCGACGCGCTTGCCAAGGCCACGGGCATGGGTGAATCATGGAACGCGTTCATGTCCAAATTGGATGAGCGCGGCAAAGGCGCAACGCAAAAAGATCAGGCCGCATGGCTTGATTCCAATGGCGGATTTGAGACCGATTTGATTGAGATCAAAGGCACCAAATTTGATTTGTCCTGCACCAAAGACGCGCCGCGCGATTTGTCCAAGGGCGCGGTGGACGCGGCAACCGCCGTTGGTTTACAGCATGTTTCCGCCGATCGAACCGCAAATCTTGCAGGCAAAGGTCCGGCCGCTTTCAATGTGAAAGTCACCGGCACGCTTGATCCAAAGGCGCGTTACAAAGTGACCAGCGTTGAAGGCAAGCGCGAAATGTCGCGCCCCTATCCGCCATTTAAGACCAGCACGCTTCAGCGCGCGGGCGGCTCGCTTGGCTTGACCGCCGATCGCACCATGCGCTTGGCGCAGCAGTTGTACGAGGCCGGTTGGATTACCTACATGCGCACCGACAGTCTCAATCTTGCGCCTGAATCAATCGAGGCGGCGCGTGGATATCTGCGCAAGAATTTCGGCGCGCAATATGTTCCGGCCAGTCCGCGCTACTACGAAAATAAAACCGAGGGTGCGCAAGAAGCGCACGAAGCCATTCGTCCAACCGATCCTTCACGCGATCCATCCGCGGCCATGCGCGATTTGCCAGAGGACCAAGCCAAGGTCTACGGTTTGATTTGGCGCTGCTTCATGGCGTGTCAAACTGCCGACGCGGAATTTGAACGCACCACAATTCTCTTTCAACGCTCCGATCAAGACACGGGCGCGGTGTTGCGCGCCAGTGGCCGCGTGTTGGTGTTCGACGGTTTCTTACGCGTCAATCCGCGCAGCAGCGACGACGCGCAACTTCCAAAGTTGAAAGATGGCGACACGCTCGCTCCATTTTCCATCGACGCCAAGCAATCATTTAGTTCGCCGCCTTCGCGCTATACGGAAAGCAGCCTGATTAAATTCATGGAAGAGGAAGGCATTGGCCGGCCCAGTACCTATGCCAGCATTGTGCGCACTATTGTGGACCGCAACTATGTGGAACGCCGCGGAACCAGCCTGGAAAGCACCTCTTTGGGCGAGAAAGTCACCGACTTTCTGGTGAAGTGGTTCAACGACATTCTGGAAGTTGGCTACACGCGCGAAATGGAAAAAGAGTTGGACGATGTGGCCCAGCGCAAAATGGAATGGCACGAAATGCTGCGCGACTTCTGGAAAAAGTTGCAAGCGGATTTAGATGAGGCCATCAAAGCCGACCATGTCAAAGCCAAAATAGATCCTGCGCCGTATGTCTGCCCCAAGTGCGGCAGTCAAACTGGATATCGCTTTGGCAAGAACGGACAATTTCTTTCGTGCGTTTCATACCCCGACTGCGTCTACGCCGCGCCGGTTGACCGCGAGGGTCGTCCACTGCTTCCAGAGCGAGTGAATATTTGCAGCCCCGAAAATAATCAACCCATGGTCATGCGCACCGGCCGCTTTGGTCGCTTCATCACCAGTGACTTGCCGCCCAAGCCGCCCAAGGTCAAGAAGAAAAAGAAAACCAAGAAGCAGCTTGCTCAAGAAGTGGCCAGCGGCGTGGTGGCCGTGGCGGAGCCAGTGGAGAAAAAACAATTCATCATCAATGTGGACTTGAAGGGCAAGATCAAATTGCCTTCGGTGCCCCCGCTGCTCACGGATTTAAATTGTCCAAAGTGCCTTACGCGCAAACTGAATTTGCGTCTGGGCAAGCGCGGTCCATGGCTGGGTTGCAGCGGATTTCCAAAGTGCCGCGGCCGCGAGGCCATGGGCAAACTGGATGAAACCATGCAGAAAACATTGGAAGTTGCGCTGGCCAACCATGAGGCCGTCAATCCGCGTCCCGCCATCTTCACCATGGACGATGTGCCCGTGAAAGATGGCGACAATGTTGTGGAATTTATTTTGCCAGGCGGTGTGCAATTGCTGGCCATCCATCCAGATTCACAAGTGCCCACGCCAATCGCCAAAGCTGGTTGATGCCGTACAACATCGCATGACACGCGCTTCACACCGCGCTTTGAAATTTTAAAAAAAATCCGCCTCTGTAATTTGTCCGCCTACGCGTTCTTGTCGTGCGCGGATTGTGTGCCGGGCATGAATATCGAAATAGCGATCAATGAACCAATCGCCATCCACATGGGCACAGTGAACAACTGCTTGTAATTCATCACGCCACTTTCGCTCGCCATGCCCGCCACCTTTGTTGCGAACATGCTGCCCACAATAATTCCAACGCCCACAAAAATAAGGTTGAATAAATTTTGCGCCGTGGCCCGCACATCCTTGGTGGTGAATTTGTCAACCATCATGAAGGCCACAAAGATGAAGCAGCCGAAGCACAAACCATGCAGCGCCACGCCAAACATCACTGGCAACAATGTTGGCATGTTGGCGAATATGGCCATGCGCAACGCGTAGGCGCACAGACCAATCATGAGCAATGACTTGTAGCTGAACTTTTTGGTCAGCAACGGAATGGCTCCTAACACCACGATTTCCGTCATTTGCCCAATGGTCATCAGGCCGCCGCCGCCAACGCCAAAAATCTGGTTGGTCCAATCGGCAAAATTATTCACCGACACATTGGCGGCCTTGCGTTGAATGGCGCCCAGAAAATCGCTGGTGAACACAAAGTAGAACTGATGAATCATGCTCACCGGAATAGCCACAAGGAACAGCGTGATCAACGGCTGCAATCGAATTTCACCCAGGGCCTCCGCCCATGCCATGCGCTGCTTGGGTGATTTCGCGGGCGGCGTGTGCGGCAACGTCAAGCAATACGCGGCCATAACCAAACCCAACACCGCGCTCAATTGAAATGCC
>CANJIC010000015.1 GCA_947474205.1 Planctomycetaceae bacterium
ATGCTGAACAAAGTCGACGCCCCCACCCGCACCATTCGCGCGCCGCGCGGCAATCAACGCGTTTGTAAAAGTTGGGCCGCCGAAGCCGCCATGCGCATGTTGATGAACAACCTTGACCCCGAAGTCGCGGAGCGTCCGCAGGATTTGGTTGTGTACGGCGGCCGCGGTCAAGCCGCGCGCAATTGGGAATGCTACGACGCCATCATCGCCTCGCTGAAATCACTTGACGTTGATGAAACGTTACTTGTGCAAAGCGGCAAGCCGGTTGGAATTGTTCGCACGCAAGTGAACGCGCCGCGCGTGCTGATTGCAAATTCAAACTTGGTGCCGCACTGGGCCACGCAGGAACATTTTGATGATCTCGCCGGCCGCGGCCTGATGATGTATGGACAAATGACCGCGGGTAGTTGGATTTACATTGGCACGCAAGGCATCTTGCAAGGCACGTATGAAACATACGCCGAGTGCGCGCGCCAACATTTTGGTGGCACATTACAAGGCACGCTGAATGTCACCGCGGGTTGCGGCGGCATGGGCGGCGCGCAACCGTTGGCGATCACCATGAACGAGGGCACATGCCTGCTTGCTGATATCTGCATGGAAAGGCTTGAAAAGCGCAAACATGACCGCTACTTGGACGAGATCTTCACGGACTTGGACAAGGCCATCGACCGCGCTATTGAGCTGAAGAAAAACAAGCAAGCCATCAGCGTTGGCGTGCTTGCCAACGCGGTTGATTTGTTGGCGCGCCTGCACACGCGCAAAATTATTCCAGAGACGCTGACCGATCAGACCAGCGCGCACGATCCGCTTGAGGGCTATTACCCACACGGCATGTCGCGCGTTGAATCGGACGAACTTCGTAAGAGCCATCCTGTTGAATATCAGCGCCGCAGTTGCGCCAGCATGAAAGAGCATGTGCGCTTAATGGTTGAGTTTCAAAATGCGGGCAGCAAAGTTTTTGATTACGGCAACAACATTCGCCAACGCGCCCTTGACGCCGGCTTGACCAACGCGTTCGCGTTTCCTGGTTTTGTGCCCGCGTACATTCGTCCGCAATTCTGCACGGGCCGCGGTCCGTTCCGTTGGGTGGCGCTCTCTGGCGATCCCGCCGACATTCGCGCCACCGATGAAGCCGTGTTGAAATTATTTCCGCAAGACAAATCGCTGGCGCGCTGGATTCACATGGCGCAAGAGCGCGTGGCGTTCCAAGGTTTGCCCGCGCGCATTTGCTGGCTGGGTCTGGGCGAGCGCGCCAAGGCCGGGCTTCGCTTCAACGAAATGGTGGCAAATGGCGAGGTGAAAGCCCCCATTGTGATTGGCCGCGACCATCTTGATTGCGGCAGTGTTGCCAGTCCAAATCGCGAGACAGAAGCCATGCTTGATGGCACCGACGCCGTGAGCGATTGGCCGCTGCTGAACTTTGCGGTGAACATTGCAAGCGGCGCCAGTTGGACAAGTTTCCATCACGGCGGCGGAGTTGGAATTGGTTTCAGCCAGCACGCGGGCCAAGTTGTTGTTGCCGATGGCACGCCACTGGCCGCGCAACAACTAGAGCGCGTGCTCACCAACGATCCAATGATGGGTGTGTTCCGCCACGCGGACGCGGGCTATGAACTTGCCAAGGAATGCGCCGTGAAACTTGGCGTGCAAATTCCAATGCAGAGCTGATTTTAAAATACAATTTCTATCCGCGCACTTTGTATATGACTGTTACACGCCGCTTTCATGCCGCGCATTTTTTCACAACATGTATGCACGCGATGAAACTTCTCGCTCCCACTCCCTACACACTGGCAGCAGCGCGTCGCAATCGATCAAGCACGGCGAACCACAAACCGTCCTGGCCTTGCGGCTCCTCAATGACAATGTGAGTCAGTCCGGAATTTTCCGCCTCCCGCAACTTTGAATACAACATGCGCGCGTACGCCGACGCATCGGTTTGCATTTGAATGCCAATGTGCGGCGCCGACACGCGCGCGCTCTCAAGTGTGAGCACCGCGGCCGGCTCTGTAAGCGTGGCCAGAAAAGATTCCAGCCGATTGGACGGCACCAACATGGTTGGAATTTTTGGCGCGTAGTGAATCAAACGCGTGCCTGGACTCACGCCCTGGCCAATGCCTTGCGCAACTTCCACCGCGCCCAACACGCGCGCGAGTGCCTCCAGCGTGATGGAGCCGGGTCTGCGAATCACAGGCTTTTCGCCTGTTAAATCAAGTACCGTGCTTTCAATTCCAAAGTTGGCGCGGCCGCCTTCAAGCACCAAAAAATCTTCTTGCTCCGGAAAATCCGCCATCACATGTTCGGTGGTTGTGGGCGAAATATGTCCCGAGCGATTGGCGCTTGGCGCGCTGATGGGTCCATCAACGGCGTACAACAACGCGCGCGCCACGGGATGCATGGGCGAACGCACCGCGATGGTTTGCAAACCCGCGGTGGCCTCGTCGGGGACATCAATGGCCTTGTTTAAAATCATGGTGAGCGGACCGGGCCAGAATTTTGCGGCCAGTCTGCTACAGCGAAGGTCCCACCCAGACACAAGCGTGCGCGCCTCCACGGCGTCAAGCACGTGCGCGATTAACGGATTGTCGGACGGCCGCCCCTTGATTTCATAAATCATTTTCAAGCCTTCAACCGCAAAAGTGCTGGCGCCAAGTCCGTACACAGTCTCAGTTGGAAACGCGACCACGCCACCCGCTTCAATGCGCGCCGCCGCTTCTTCAACGCCATCGTGATTACTTTGCAATAGTCGTGGCATTTTTTGCGGACCCATCGTTGTCGGGATCAAACACATTCAACTCAATGCGGTTCATTTGTAAACCCGTTCCCATGTTCATCCACAACGACGCGATTGCGTTGTTGTACTCAACCATGGAAAGAATTTCCTGATTCTCCGCGTTGGCCAAATCATTCTGCCGCTGAAATTTCAAACTAAGAAACTCCGGAGTCAAGCTGGGAATAGTTTGCTCGTCCACCAAGAGCGCGCGCATATTTTCCGCCTGCGCCAAACGAAACGCGCGCGTCTGCTCAATCAATCGATATTGCGTGTCAATGTTGCGCAGCGAATCTTTGACCAAGTACACCACCTGCTGAATGGCGGCGCGATAGCTAATGACGGCCTTGGAACGCTCCAAGCGCGACCTGCGATAATTGGCTTCTGGACCGCGATTTCCAATAGGTTGACTGAAATTGGCGCCCACCAAATAGCTCATGAAATTGGCCGCGCCAACCTCGCTCCAAGCCTCACCATAATTTCCGTTCTGCGTGTCCATGCCTTGAAATTGCAATTGCGCCGTCAAGTTCAGCGAGGGCAAGCGACCGTTGTCTGCAACCACTTGGCGAATGCTTGCGTCATCAACGCCCAGCAACGCCTGCGTGATGATTGGACTTTGATCAACGCCCGTGCCAATGGCGTCCTTCAATGAAAATGCAAGCGGTTCATCCACCATGAAATCCGTGGGCACAATCATGGTCTCATCGCCAACGGGAAAATTGGAATCATTCAACAGCACTTTTAATTTGTCCACGGCCGCGGTCACATCGCGTTGCGCGCGGATCACTTGGCTCTTGCGATCCTCCACCTTGGCAACGGCGTCGGCGTAGTTGGCAAGCGTGGCGTCAAAACTGCGGCGCTTGGAAAGCACATCGCGCAACTCAGTGCCCACCTTCACAAGCCACTGCGCCGTCACCACGCGTTGACGCGCCAGAACCACTTGCCAATAGGAGACCTCCACATCGCGACACAATATGAGCAAGTTGGCGCGCAACTGTTGCAAACTGCGCCGATCATTGTTGCGCGCAAGGCGAATGCCGGCCATGTTCACATCGCTTCCAAAACCACGTAAAAGTGGCTGCGTAAGGCCAAGTTGCACGCTGTTGATCCACGCCGGATTGGGCGAGTAGCCACTTTCTGGATACAGCTTGGTGTATTGATTCACAACCGTGGCGCTGAACTGTCCGCCAGTTTCCATTGGCGTTTGAATGCCGCTAGAAAAATTGAACTGGCGAAATTGATTCATGAAGTCAACGGGAATGGGGACAGGGGTTGGACCCAGATTGATGTCCTGCGCCGGCGCGGTTGACACATTCGCCTGACTGCTGGCCACAAACGAAGAATCAAATGCGGCTTGCGCCGCCACCAACTCCGCTTGCGTCACGCCTTGCTGCAAACGCGCAACTTGCGTTCCAAGATTGTGCTCCACGGAAATTCGAATGGCGTCCTTCAAAGACAAATTGACTTCGGGATAGGGCTTGCCGTACAGGTCGTTGCCCAGAGGCAGACCTGGACCAAGGGCCGAGACTTGTGGACCCATTGAATCAAGTTGAGCGCGCCGTTTCTGCAACGCGTTGAACACCTCATTCACTTCGCGCGTGACGGGCTTCACCGGATCTTGCACCGGAGCCTGCGCTAATTCACGCGCGACAGCGGTGTCCATGGCGTGGCGCAAACCCTCGGTTCCATCAGGGTCATCCATGGGCGATGTACAGGAACACACGCAAACTGCTGTGAGAAGGGCAAATGCGCGCGCCTGAAATGGCCAACGGAGAATCATGAAGTGTGCACTGTATACAAACCAAAAATGCGTAGAATCCCTTCCATGAAATTGGCATTCCTAATGATCGTTCTCGTTCTTCCCGTTTTCAGTGTTCACACATTGGCGCAAACGCCTGCCACGCCGGCCGCATCAAGCAAGGCTTACACCGGAACAGTGAACGCCAACGATGTTTATATCCGTTGCGGACCCAGTGCACAAAGTGCCTATCCATTTGGCATGTTGTCCTCGGGTGATGTGGTTGAAGTCATTGAAGAAAGTTTTGGCTGGGTCACGGTGCATACCAGTGGACCTTCCTTTAAGAATATCTATGGATACGTTTTGGCCAATGACAAGGTGGTTCTTTCCCCCGATGGTCTCTCGCTTACCGTGAACGCGGAGACGGAAGTGCGCGCGCCAAATATTGGCGCCGATGGAAACCCAGACGCTTCATTCAAGGCGATTGGCAAAGTGAACTCTGGTGAAATGCTCAAGGTGATCGCCACGATCAATGGCGAGCGTGAGAAGGTGTACAAAGTTTCCATCCCCGCAACTTGTAAAGGCTTTATCAACGGAAATTATATTCGCCGCGCTAGTGCCAGCGAAGCGACAAAAATAGCGCAATCCGCGCCAAACGCTGCTGTTGCCAAGACCATCCCCGCAGCAAAGACCACTGCTCCCAACGTGACTGTGATCGAAGAGAAGACCAAGAACGTCAGCGAGACCATTCCAGCCACCGACACCGCGCCAGCCGAGGTGATCTCGCAGGAAACCAAAACCGAAACCGTGATCACGGAAACTGCTGTGAATCCATCCACCACACAAGAGGCAAAACCCGCTGTTAAAGCCGTTGAAATTGTTGTGGTTCCACCGCCGCCTGTGGTGAAAACTCCGCAAATGATTGCCGGTGAAAAGCGCCGCCAAACCTTCAAAGATCTCGAAGTGATTTGGGTCACCGTGAAAGCGGAACCCCTGGCCTCTAGCGAAGTGGGCGTGTTAAAGGATCGCTACATGATTCTGATGAACGACCCGGAATGCGAAGCGGAGATTAAGAATGTAGTTGAAACGCGCGTGAGGCAACTGATTGTTCAGATTGAGGCGCAGCAACGTATTCGCCAACTCAAAGAAATGCGCACCGCGATAGATGCCGACACCGATCAAGTGAAAGCCATCAAGATCGCGCTTGAGGCGCGCTCCGACTACACCGTGGTGGGCATTCTCAACGCCAGCAGTATTTATGATGGCAAGCGTTTACCGCTGCTCTATCGCTTGGTTGATCCAGCGGTTGGCCAGACCGTGGCGTATGTCACCACAAAAAATCCGGCTCAACTTGCCACCATGCTTGGAACATTAATTGGAATCCGTGGCGAGAAACGCTACGACGAGGCTTTGCGTGTGAGCGTGATTGAACCAACCACGGTCGATATTCTCACCACGCGCAAGAGCGATCCCGTTTCCAACAAACAATAATTTTGGGAAAATAAAATTCGCACCATAATTCACAGCTTTTTGCCTCTATACTTTGCCCCACTGGGGTGCTAGCTCAACTGGGAGAGCGCCGCCTTTGCAAGGCGGAGGTTAACGGTTCGATCCCGTTGCACTCCATTACCCAACTTGGTTTTGTGCGTAAAAGCGCACAAAACCAGCGGTCATTGCGGCCGCCGTTTCAATGCGAAGCGTTGTTGCTCCAAGTGAAATTCGTGTCGCGTGCGCGGCTTCGGTGGCGGCGATTTCCGCGTCGGTGAATCCGCCCTCGGGACCAATCAACATCATGTAGCTGGGTTGGTGCATTTTTATTTTTGCGATTGGTTGCCCATCCGGATGCGCAATGTAGGCGGCGATGTTTTTGGCGTGACACATTTCCACGCATGACGTGGGCGTATGCGCGCTGGCGACTTGCGTGGTCCACGCGCCGCGGCTTTGCTTCAGCGCCTCCACAAAAATTCGGTGCGCGCGCGCGCCATCAAATCGGTCGGCTGGAATAACGCTGCGTTCGCAATCAAGCGGAGTGAATGACGCGACGGACAATTGCCCAAGCATGTCAAGCATGGTTGCCAAGCGATCGCCTTTGGGAATGGCCGCCGCAACATGAATGTCCGGCGTCAAGCGTGGATGAATGTGAGAGGCGGAAACTTTGGCGCCAGTTTCGCCCGCGGCGTTTCGCGTTGGCAATATGTTGGACAGCGCAACGCCGCCGCGGCCGTCAACCAACTCAAGAGAGTCGCCAGCTTCAAGACGGCGACTGCCCATGGCGTGCTTGGCCTCATCCTTGCTCAGCCACGTGATGTCGCCAACGGCGGGAAGTTTTTCAACAATGCATCGCGGATGGGCCACGCGCAAAGTGTAGTGCGCATTTCAAAGCGCGCCGGCACGGTAGACATCAAAACGCAGCAATTTGCCTTTGATTATCCAATCCGGCGCGCGGCCCGCAAGCGGCGGCGCAAGGCGCGAGCGTTTCACAATGACGCGCTTGGTGGCGGCGGCAATGGCCATGTCAAGCAGCGCGTCGGCGTCGGCGTCGGCGCCAACCGTGGCGGCAAGCGCCTGAATTTCCTTGGAAGGTTTCGCCGCGCCGCGCTCGCCGCCAAACATTGGATCAAGCAAGATCATGTCGGGCAAAATAAATTCGCGCGCCGTGAACAGCGGCAATATGAATCCAACTTTGGCGCGCAGCGTTGGCAAGCGCGTGTGCGCGTTGGCGTGTTCAATGTGAATGCGTCCAGCGACGGCGGATAATTTCTCGTCGCGCTTGGCTCGCGCCAATTCAGCCGCAAGCAACGCGAACACATTTGCGTCGCGCTCCCACGCCAACACTTCAACACCAAGCATGGCCAGCGCGAACGTGTCGTAACCCAAACCAGCGGTCGCGTCGAGGGCCGTGCGAATATCTTTTCCAACCGCGCGGCCAAGCGGTTGATTGCGCAGCGAGTTGACGCCATCGGGTAGACGAAGCGATTTCCAATCGGCGCGCACGCCCGTGCCAGGCTTGTCACCTGCTTGGCGCAACTCGGGCTGCCCTTGAAAATCTTCAAGGGTCCACGCGCCGTAGCTGGACACTTTGTTCGGCGACTTCATAGCGCTATTGTGACCAAGAATTCAATGTTGGTATGCATGATTGCCAATCGGTACACTTGAAATATGAAGTCCACTTCCACAATCGCGGAGCGTTCAATTGCCCCTGTATTTGGCGGCATTTTAGAAATGATCGGCAACACGCCCATGTTGGAGTTGAAACATTTGGACACGGGACCATGTCGGTTATTTGTGAAGATGGAGAACATGAATCCGGGCGGCTCTATTAAGGACAGAATTGCCGTGACCATGATTGAAGAGGCCGAGGCTTCGGGCGCGCTGAAGCCAGGCGGCACGCTTGTTGAGGCCACCGCTGGCAACACCGGCTTGGCGTTGGCGTTGGTGGCGGCGCAAAAAGGCTACAAGTTAGTTGTGGTTGTGCCGGACAAAATGAGCGATGAAAAAATCAGCCACTTGCGCGCCATGGGCGCCGAGGTGATTCTGACTCGCAGCGATGTGGCCAAGGGTCACCCCGAGTATTACCAAGACATTGCCGCGCGCATTGCCGCTGAGCGGCCCGGACATTTCTATGTGAATCAATTCGCCAACGAGGCAAATCCGCGCGCGCATGAAGAGACTACTGGTCCAGAAATTTGGGAGCAAATGGGCGGCGACATTGACGCGTTTGTGTCGGGCGTTGGTTCTGGCGGAACGGTTTCTGGCGTTGGTCGCTTTCTGAAATCTAAAAATCCAAAATTGCAAATGATTTTGGCGGATCCTGTTGGCTCCATTCTTGAGCCACTCATCAATGAGGGCCGCACGGTTGAGGCGGGCTCATGGTTGGTGGAGGGAATTGGCGAGGACTTTGTGCCCAGCATTCTGGACTTGAAACTGGTCGACAAGGCCTACGCCATTAGCGACGCGGAGGCCTTTCACGCCGCGCGCGAATTGCTGAAAAAAGAAGGCGTTTTGGCGGGTTCCAGCGTTGGCACCTTGCTGGCGGCCACGCTGAAATTTTGCCGCGAGCAAACCAAACCGCTGCGCGTGGTCACGCTTATCTGCGACACCGGCGCCAAGTATCTCAGCAAAATGTTTTCCGATCCATGGATGATCGACAACGGATTTATTCAGCGCAAAACATTCGGCGATCTGCGCGATTTAATTTCCCGCCGCCACATGGACCGCGAGGACTATGTGTTGAGTCCGCAGATGCCGATTCAACAAGCCATCAAGAGAATGCATATGTACGATGTGAGCCAGTTGGTTGTGCTTGACGCCGCGGACCGCGTGGTTGGAATTCTGGATGAAAGCGATGTGCTATTGGCGCTGGTCAAGAGCGGCAATATTTCTAAATTGCCCGTGAGCGACTTCATGACTAGCCGCTTGGAAACCATTTCACCAAAGTCCAGCGTGAACGATCTGCACCCAATTTTCCGCGCCGACCGCGTGGCTATTGTCGCCGACGACGATCATTTCTACGGCATCATCACGCGCATTGATTTAATCAATTACCTGCGCAAGAAACTTCTCTAAAGATCAAAATTAATGGATATTCCAGGCATTTTGACCATCTTTGTTTCGCTGATCGCGCTGATTGATCCGCTGGGCACGGTGGGAATTTTCTTGGCGATCACATGCAACGATTCGACCGCCGTGCGCAAACGCACCGCCTTGCTTGGCTGCGTGTACGCATTTTGCATCTTGATTTTGTTCCTAGGATTTGGCGGCTCCATTCTTTCATTCTTTGGAATAACCGTGTCGGCGGTGCAAGTGGGCGGCGGTTTAATTTTGGCCAAGATTGGACTGGATTTGATTGACGTAAAACTGGAGTCCAAATCAAGTCCCGCGGAGGAACGCGACGCCGTAGTGCGTGATAGTTCAGCGTTCTTTCCACTGGCTATGCCGCTACTGGCTGGACCTGGCGCCATGACCGTGGCCATTGCGGAAAGCAGTCACTTTCGCGATGGTCACTGGAGCGATTTACTTTCCGCCACTATCGCCGTTGCCTTGGCGTGCTTTGTCACTTGGATTGTGCTTGATAAAGCAATCTTGATTCAAAAAGTGCTGGGCAAGTCCGGCACCAACGCCATCACTCGCATCATGGGATTCATTTTGGTCTGTATTGCGGCGCAAATGACCATTGTTGGAATTCAAGGTGTGATTGCCAGCGTGACACATGCACCCCCGTCGTTGCCGCCCAAAGACAGCATTTCCGCAGCCGTTAGCATCTTGCCATGGCTCACCCACATCTCAATTTAGAAAGTCGTTGCGTTCATGGCGGTCAACACCCGGACCCCGTGACGGGCGCTGTCATGCCTGCGATTGCAACCAGTAGCACATTTATTCAAGAGAGTCCTGGCGTTCACAAAGGTTTTGAATATTCACGTAGTCACAACGCCACGCGCTTTGCCTTTGAGCGCGCGATCGCCAATTTGGAATCCAGCGGACTGTCAGAAGAACAAGAGCGCACGTGCGGCGGCTTTGCATTTGCCAGCGGACTTGCGGCCATTAGCACTTGCTTGGAAATACTCGACACCGGCGACACTCTTGTCAGTATGGACGATGTGTACGGCGGAACCCATCGACTATTTTCAAAAGTTCGTCAACGTAGCGCTGGACTTGCGCCTGTGTATGTTGACCTGACCAATCCCGCGTTGTTTGAGGCGGCGATTCAAAAGAAAAAACCCGGCATGGTGTGGGTTGAAACTCCCACCAATCCAACGCTGAAAGTGGTCGACCTTGCGGCCATCGCAACCATTGCCAAGAAGCACCGCATTATCAGCGTGTGCGACAACACATTCGCCACGCCCATGTTGCAGCGGCCGCTTGAAATGGGTTTTGATATTGTCATGCATTCGGTCACCAAATACTTGGGCGGCCACAGCGATGTGGTGGGCGGAGCGTTGGTGACAAATCGCGCTGATCTGGCTGAAAAACTGCGGTTTTTGCAGAACGCCATTGGCGGCGTCATGGGTCCATTTGACGCCTATTTGGCGCTGCGTGGCGTGAAGACGTTGGCGGTGCGCATGCAACGGCATTGTGAAAGCGCAATGCACATTGCGCAGTGGCTTGAGAAGCACCCCAAGGTTGAGCGCGTGGTGTATCCGGGTCTTGCCTCGCATGCGCAACACGATGTTGCCAAAAAGCAAATGCAGCTTGCGGGCAAGCCGGCCTTTGGTGGCATGATCACTATTTTTATTCGCGGAGGCTTGGCGGAAAGTCGCCGCTTCTTGGAGAACGTGCACATGTTCGCGCTGGCGGAAAGTTTGGGCGGCGTGGAAAGTTTGATTGAGCACCCCGCCATCATGACGCACGCCAGTGTTCCAGCCGAAAGTAGAAAGGCGCTTGGTATTTCAGACAACTTGGTGCGCCTCAGCGTTGGCATTGAACATCAGCAGGACTTGATCAATGATCTTGAGAAGGCTTTGGCGCATGTGTAACTTTTCTTTCGCTGAAACAGGTTTATCCGCATCGAGTCAATTCTTGCGCCACCGAGTTGTACTTCTGAAATATATTTCCAACCTGCCGCACTCAACACAACACTCAACACAAAATCAAGGAGCCACTTCGTGAGCCAGAACTATCAACGCGTTGTATTGAAACTAAGCGGCGAAAGCTTTGCGCAAGAAGGTCAACTTGGAATTGCGCCTGAGCAATTGGCGCATATTGCAGCGGAAATTGCCGATGCGTATCGCGCGGTGAATGGCTTGAAATTGGCCATTGTTGTGGGTGGCGGAAATATTGTGCGTGGCGCCAAGTTGGCCGAGAAGGGTCGCATTGCGCAAGCCACGGCCGACTACATGGGCATGATGGGAACAATTATTAACGGCCTTGCGTTACGCGAGGCGCTTGAAGGAACTGGCGTGGCTAGTCGACTCATGACCGCGCTTGAAGTGAAGTCCGTGGCCGAGCCATTTATCCGCGCGCGCGCGTTGCGCCACATGGAAAAGGGCCGCGTGATTATTTTGGCGGCGGGCACCGGCAATCCATTCTTCACCACCGACACGTGCGCAAGTTTGCGCGGCGTTGAATTGCAAGCGCAAATGTTGTTGAAGGCCACCAAAGTGGACGGCGTCTATACCGCGGATCCCAAAATAGATCCAAAGGCGACCAAGTTGAACGAGATCAAGTTCTCAGAGGCCATCGCCAAGCGCTTGGCCGTGATGGATTTGACCGCGCTCACCATGTGCATGGAGCATTCTCTGCCCGTGCGCGTGTTCAACTTCCACCAAAGTGGAAACGTCAAGCGAGCCATGTGTGGTGAGGCCATTGGCACGCTGGTTTCCAATTAATCAGCGCATCCACGGGCAAACCCAAGCCACACTTTTTTGCGCCACAAAGCGACGCAGATTCGTCTTGTGATAAATACTTCGCGCACCCATGAATCAACGGCTACGCCCTTCATTTTCCCTGCTATTCTCGCACACTCTTGAAGGAGAAATCGCATGGACCTAGACACCATTTTGCTGGAATGTGAAGATCAGATGGAGAAGAGCGTGGAGCACCTGAGCAAGGAGCTGCGCGGCATGCGCACGGGCCGTGCCACCACCGCCATGTTGGAATACATCAAGGTGGATTATTACGGTTCCATGACGGACCTGCGCGAACTCGCCGCCATTAGCGTGCCCGAGCCCACGCAACTTTTGGTGAAGCCATTTGATCCAGGCGCTAAAACTGAAATTGTGAAGGCCATTGAGAAATCTGGTTTAGGTTTGAATCCGCAAACCGAAGGCACGCAAATTCGCATCATTGTTCCATCGCCAAGTTCCGACAGGCGCAAGCAACTTGCGACGCAAGCCAAGAAACTTTCCGAGGATACTAAAGTTGCCGTTCGCAACGCACGCCGCGACGCCAACAAACGCATTGACACGTTGTTGGCCGACAAAAAAACTGGCCTGACCGAGGATGCCGCCGAGCGCGCCCAAAAAGATGTGGACGAAGCCACCAAGAAACATACAACGCGCGTGGAAGAAGTTGTGACCAAGAAAGTCACCGAGATTGAGGAGGCGTAATTCGTGCGCTGTCCTTTTTGCACCGCAGACAATGACAAGGTGATCGACAGTCGCCCGGGCGAAGATGGCGACACCATTCGTCGTCGCCGCGAATGTATTGCGTGTGAAAAACGTTTCACAACCTACGAGCGATTTGAGCGAACTGCCCGCTTAATGGTGGTCAAACGCGATGGAACGCGTGTTCCATATTTGGCGGAAAGTCTGTCGCGTGGTTTGCACGCCGCATGCGGCAAGCGCCCTATTCGCGAAGAAGACAAAGAGCGTTTGTGCCGTGAAGTGGAAGAGGAAATTCACCGCGACTTCGACCGTGAAGTGTTGAGCACCGAAATTGGTCAGCGCCTTGCCAACAAACTTCGCGTGCTTGATCCAATTGCCTATATACGATTTGTCAGCGAGCATCATGGATTTAGTTCCATCGCCGAGTTCGCCGCCGAGATGGCGTCCATGCAATCCCGTCCACAACCTGTCGCCAATGAGCGCGATCTTTTTCCAGACACCAAAACAAAATAAATCCATAACACCATGCCAGTCATTACGCTTCCAGACGGAACCAAAAAAACTTATGACGCACCCGTAACCGCCGCGAAAGTGGCCGCCGACATTGGAGCGGGTCTTGCCAAGGCCGCCCTTGGCGCAAAGATTGACGGCGTGCTGTGCGACCTGTCCACAATAATGGCGCGCGACGCGCAGTTGGCCATTGTCACTCCCAAAAAACGCGACGGCACCATTGACCCAGACGCGCTGTTTCTTGTGCGCCATTCCGCGGCGCACATTATGGCGGAGGCCATCAGCAATTTATTTCCTGGCGTGCAATTGGTCTACGGACCGCCCGTGGAGCAAGGCTTCTACTACGACATGGCCTTCCCCGCCGGGCAAATTCCAAGCGCCGATGATTTCACCAAAATTGAGCAGGAAATGGCTCGAATTGTGACAGAGGACCGCCCTTTCACGCGCTTTGAAATGAACGCCGTCGATGGCATGGCCAAGGCCAACAGCGAAGGCAGCAAATATAAAATTGACAACGCGCAGCGCGCCTGCGACGCGGCGAAAACTTCTGGCGGCGACGCCACGCTGAGTTGGTACGCAACTGGAACGCCTGGAAAAAATTGGGAAGACCTTTGCCGCGGTCCGCACGTGCCAACCACTGCGCGCGTTGCCGCGTACAAAGTGACCACGCTTGCCAGCAGCTATTGGCACGGCGATGAAAAAAGCGATCGACTGACACGCGTGTATGGAACCGCCTTCGCATCAAAGGCGGAGCTTGACGCGCACATGAAGCAACTTGAAGAAGCAAAGTTGCGCGACCACCGCGTTCTTGGAAAGCAGTTGCAACTTTTTCATATTGATGAAATGGTTGGACAAGGCCTTGTGTTGTGGAAACCAAACGGCGCCGTGATTCGCCAAGAGTTGCAAACTTTTATTGGCGAGGCGCTGCGACAACAGGGCTATCACCAAGTGTTCACGCCGCACATTGGCAAGTTGGATCTCTATCGCACCAGCGGCCACTTTCCCTATTACCGCGAGAGCCAGTACCCACCAATCATTGACCACGAAAGTATGAGCGCGCTTGCCAAAGAAGGTTGCACATGCGCCGACCTTTCAAATCGCTTGGAAAAGGGCGAGATTGAGGGCTATTTACTGAAGCCCATGAATTGCCCACACCACATTCGCATCTTCGCCAGCGAGCCGCGCTCATGGCGCGATTTGCCCGTGCGTTTGGCTGAATTTGGAACGGTCTATCGCTGGGAGCAGTCGGGAGAAATTGGCGGCTTGACGCGCGTGCGTGGTTTCACGCAAGACGACGCGCATTTATTCTGCCGCGAAGATCAGGTCGCGCATGAACTGCAAGGCTGCTTGAAACTTGTCAAACTTATTTTTGGAACATTGGGCATGACGGATTACCGCGTGCGCGTTGGATTGCGCGGACCCGACTCCGCCAAGTACGTTGGCCTTGCGGAAAATTGGGACAAGGCCGAGCAAGCGTGCCGCGACGCGGCGCAATCGCTTGGCGTTCCTTTCAGCGAAGAGCCAGGCGAAGCCGCCTTCTACGGACCCAAGATTGATTTTGTGGTGCGCGATGTCATCGGTCGCTCTTGGCAACTTGGAACCGTGCAAGTGGATTACAACTTGCCCATTCGATTCGACCTGTCCTATCAAGGCGCCGACAACAAGACGCATAGACCAGTCATGATTCACCGCGCGCCATTTGGAAGTCTGGAACGATTCACCGGCGTGTTGATTGAGCATTTCGCCGGCGCGTTTCCGCTATGGCTTAGTCCAGAGCAAGTGCGCGTGCTTCCGATTAGTGAAAAGAGCGACGCCTACGCGCAAGAATTGCACGCCGCGCTGCACCAAGCTGGCCTGCGCACCACGCTTGACACAAGTTCAGAACGAGTTCAGAACCGCATTC
The DNA here is from genome assembly GCA_947474205.1 of Planctomycetaceae bacterium. Next base: position 14,967 of record CANJIC010000015.1, read on the forward strand.
GCATTGCCGCCGAGCAAAAGATTCCGGTCACGGCCATTGTTGGTCCGCGCGACGCCGAACGGCGCGTGGTCAGCATTCGGCTGCATGGAAAGGCTGAAAATGCGGGCGAAATGCCATTTGATGACTTTGTGGCCGCGCTGGTTTCGGACTACCGAAACCGCGCCAGTGAAACGCTTGCGGGCAAGATTACGCCAACCACAAAGTGACATTTGTCACAAGAATGCAAAATCTCCGCAAAAAAGACTTGCAAATCCGCTTGCATCGGTCATGCTTGGGCAGGTACTTTGTACTGTGTAAGCGGTGAACGTTTCACCACTCAAAAGTGACTCAAGGACAACGACTGCATGTTTCAGAAATTCTTCGTACAGGCATGATGATTCTGCCCACGTTGCCTCGCGTTTCTCCGGTCAATCCGGTTTGCACAGCAATCGCTTTTGAAGCGTTGTCTTTTCTTGTTGCCTCCACATAAAGGATTCTTCCATCTCAGCATTTCCTCCACGCCGTCCGCCCATGTCACGCCCTGATTCAGGTTCCAGTTTTGGTCCACGCATCAATGATCGCATTCGCATTACGCCTGTTCGTTTGATCGACGAGACAGGAACAATGCTTGGTGTTGTTGAAACAGAAGAAGCGCGCCGACTTGCCATGGTGGCTGGTCTTGACCTTGTGGAGATCGCGCCCGATGTGCGGCCGCCGGTGTGCAAGATCATGGATTTTGGAAAGTACAAATACGAGCAGGCCAAGAAGGACAAGCAAGGTCGCAAGACCAAGACCTATGAAATGAAGGAAGTGCGCTTGGGCCGCAGCATGAAAGTGGATCCGCATGATGTTGAGATTCGCGTGCAACAAGCGCGGCGATTTCTGCTTGAAGGACACAAAGTTCAATTGGTGGCCAGTTACAAGGGCCGCGAAATGGCTCACAAGGAAATTGGCGCCGTGAAATTAAATGCCGCGATCGCCAAATTGGTTGATCTGGCGCGCTTGGATAGTCCGCCGCGATTCAACGGCAAGCGACTCTCCGCAATGTTGTCGCCAGATCGCGCGCGCATTGACGCGTACAAGCGCAAGCATCCAACGCCAAAGCCTGCGCCAACCAAGGCGGAAAAAGCCGCGGCGGCAAAGCCAGAGGGCGATGCCGTTGCCAATGGCGAATCCGTGACTACGGCCACCGGTGAAACCGCTGTGAAGAAGCCAAAGAAAGTGGCCAAGCCAAAGAAAGTTGTTGCCGCCACGGATGCGAACGTTGCAACTCCAACTTCAACTAAGGACAATTCCTAAACTGGTCGTTTGAATTTTTTAAACTTGCATTTGTAAACCAGGACGTGCCACACGTCCTGGTTTTTTTGTTGCGGTGCAACGTTTTTTTATCCAAGTGTTGTGAATTGGTTTGTTGTGCGACACATACGCGATGCGTTACACAAACCAACCTTGTTGTTTAAAATTTAATTTTTGAGCGTAAGCCAAACACCCACGTTGCTCCGCCCTTGGCTTGCGGATTGGATGGATCATCAATCAATTGAAGATCCGCGGTCAATTCCATGCTGCCTGTCAGCCGCAATCGTTAGTAGGTTTCGATTGTATTTTGCTGGCGATCCCCCGCCGTGGATGAATCGGTACAGGCCAACCCAAGACCAACGCCATCGCCATGACGGCCAAACGCATTTTCCAAACTGACGCCCGTGGTGATTTCCTGCGAGGCGGGGCTGATATTGGAGTCGCTTAATTGATACGCCAACCACACGCCCATGTCGCGGTCAAGAAATTGCTGCGCGATAAGCGTCATGGCGTTGCCGGACTGCTTG